>JANNZB010000722.1:0-3211 GCA_031410395.1 Novosphingobium sp. | reverse complement strand
CGAAAACGATCGAGCATGATCAGGTGCCGCGCTCCCGATTGGGCGAGGCAATAGGTGATCTCAGGCGGCCTGAAGAAGGTGTTCATCGGAACGAGGGTGGCGCCAATCCGCGCCACGGCGAGGCAGTTTATCACCCATTCCAGCCGGTTGGTCATCCACAGCGCCACCCGGTCGCCGCGCTCAACGCCGATGGAGGCGAGGCCAGCTGAAAGCGCTCGGGCGCGGGTGAGTAACTCGCCGTAGGTCAGCCGGGTTACCACGCCTTCGTCATCGGCGGCGACCAGCACATCGCGGTTGGGATCGAATGCGGCGGCATCGGCAACCGCCTGCCACAGCGTTCGCGAGCGAGCCCCAGCAAGCGCTGCCCTGTCAGCCGCAGTTGCCTCAAACCCGCTCATGCCGCGGCCAGCAGATCGGGCCGGTTGAGCCGGAACAGCCGCGCTGCGTTGAGGCCAAGGATGTCCGCCTTGTCTGCCTCGCTGATATCGATCCCATCAAACAGGTGCGCGGTGACATTCTTCGAGTTCGGAAACGTGCCTTCGTGGTGTGGATAGTCCGCCCCCCACAGAATCGCCGCCGTGCCTGTGACCGAACGCGCCAAAATCGCCGCGCGGTCTTGCTGGAACTGGCAATGGACCTGCCGCTGGATAATCTCCCCCGGCGATACCGACAGCTTGGGCCGCACGAACGGGGCGTGGGAAATGTAAATCTCGTCCATCCGCTCGGTCAGCGATGCGAGCCAGCTCGCTCCGCCTTCGATCACCGCAACATGCACCCCCGGATAGCGATCAAGCACCCCGCCTGAAACCAGCGCCATGATCGTCACCCAGCCATCGCAACTTTGCACGCCGTAGTTCATGATCGCCCCGCCCGGTCCGCGAAAACTCCGCACGTCATAGCGCCCGGTGCCGGTGTGGAGCGCGAATACCAAGCCCAACCGCTGCGCTGCCTCAAACAGCGGGTCCCAGTAATCGCTGGTATATTGCGGCAGGCCCGAAGCTGGATCGATCAGCGAAGGGATCATCGCGGCGGTAAAGCCCAGCGCAGCGATCCGCTCCATCTCGGCCACTGCATAGGCGGTGTTGCGCACCGGCACGATGCCGCAGCGCACAAAAGTTTCGGTATGATCGCGGGCGAGCGCATCATGCCAGTCATTATAAAGCTGCGCTGATGCCAGTTCCGCCTCAGCATTTTCGATCATGAACACCGTCAGGCCAAGGCTGGGGAACAGGATCTCGGCATCAACACCGTCAATTTCCATATCCTTGCGTCGCAGATCAAGTTCCCGATTCCCGCGCCGGTCAGGCCGTCCAAATGGCTCGCCATCGGGGCCAAGGCGGGGTGGGCCGCTATCGAGCGGGCGGCGCATGGTTACGTTGGCACCGGCATAGGATGTCAGCATCCCGTCCTTGATCTCGGAACGCAGACCGTGCTCACGCAGATCTGCTGGCAGGCCCAGACTAAACAGGTCTGATGGCTCGACGACGTGGCCATCTGCGCTGAAAACGAATGCCATGATGCTCTCCGTGGGCGACGGGCATGTTGTGTCAGCGCCCCCGCAACCACGTTCCATTACCCCGCGGGCAGGCGCAAGTGGGCAGGGGGCGATGCAAGCGGAATTGGAGCCGCTGCAATGTTCACGCATTCCGCAGAATCCGGCAAACGCCCTGACTTGCACCCTTCCTGCCCCGCGCCTTTCCTGCCATGATCGGCGGCGGGAACTTACGGGCAGGGAGGCAATGGCGGCACGGCGTAACTGGCTGACTTGGTTGAGCCCGGCGCTGCTGCCCGGTTTGCTGGCGCTCGCCCTGGTGCTGGTGCTGCAACTGGCAGGGTCATCGCTGCTTGGCGGGGTTGGCCTGCTGGTTTTCGATACCTATCAGCGGATTGCCCCGCGCGTTTATGAAGATGCCCCGGTGCGCGTGGTCGATATCGATGAGGAATCGATTCGCCGTTACGGACAATGGCCATGGCCGCGCACGCAGGTTGCCGATCTGGTGGGCCGGCTGGGGGATGCCGGGGCGAGCGCAATTGCCGTCGACGTGGTTTTTTCTGAACCCGACCGCACATCGCCGCCGCGGCTTGCTGAAGCCCTGCGTCGCTCGGGCAAAAATGAGGCGGTAGCAGCAACGCTCGAACGCCTGCCCGATAATGACGCCGAGTTTGCCAATGGGCTGCTCGCGCATCCGGTGGTCAGCGGCGTGTTCCTGACCAACGATCCGCACCGTGATAGACCGACACCCAAGGCGGGTTTTGCATGGTCCGGCAGCGAACCAAAAGATGCGCTGGCGCAATATACCAACGCGGTATTGCCGATTCCGGTGATTCTCGATGCCTCCGCCGGGTTGGGCGTGCTCACCCTGCGCGGCGACGCTGACGGCATCATCCGCCGCGCCCCCCTGCTCGCGCGCGAAGGCGATGCGGTGATGCCCTCGCTCTCGCTGGAGGCCTTGCGCGTTGCCCAGCAGGCGGGATCCATCGTGGTCAAGACCAGCGATGGCAGCGGCAATATGGCGGGCGGGAAGGGTGCCAGCGTCGATTCGATCAAGGTCGGCCAGTTCACCGTGCCAACCAACGGCGCAGGCGAGCTGTGGATGCATTACACCGCGCCGCGCCCCGAGCGCGTGGTGCCGGCCTGGAAAGTGCTTTCGGGCGCGCTGCCACCTGCTGAAATGGAGCGGCTGTTCGGCGGCCACATTACCTTTATCGGCACCGGCGCGATTGGCCTGCGCGATCTGGTGGCAACCCCGCTGCAGGACCGCGAACTGGGGGTGATGGTCCACGCACAGGCGGCGGAGCAGATGATCCTTGGCCATTACCTCACACGGCCCGATTGGGCGGACGGACTGGAGCGCACGCTGATCATCGTGTTGGGGCTGGGCCTGTTGCTGCTGCTGCCGCGTCTGGGTGCAGCTAAGGGCGCAGCCTTGGGTCTGCTGTTTGCTGGCCTGGTGATGGGTGGCTCGTGGCTCGCCTTTCAGCGCGAGCATTTTTTGCTCGATCCAACCTATCCGCTGATTGCCGTTTTCGCAGTTTACCTCACCGAAACCGTGCTGACCTTTTACCTTGAGGAGCGCCGCCGCCGTTATATCCACCGCGCTTTTGACCGCTATCTTTCGCCCGAACTGGTCAGCCGCATCGCCGCCGATCCGCGCCAGCTTGAGCTTGGTGGAGAAGAGCGACAGATGACCGTGCTGTTCGCCGATGTCCG
>JANNZB010000721.1:0-3718 GCA_031410395.1 Novosphingobium sp. | reverse complement strand
GGGCACCACCTGCGGCAGCGGCATCAGCGATCCCGATGAAGTGACGTTGATGATGCAACCCCCGCCCTCACCCCTGGCTCCTGCATCAAACATGCGCTTGCCGATCTGCGTGGCGAGCCGGAACGGGCCTTTGAAGTTGAGGTTAAGCACCGAATCGAACAATGCCTCGCTCACCTCATGGCTGGGGCAGCGCGGGCTCATACCGGCGTTATTCACAAGGATATCCACACGCCCGAACGCGGCATAAGCCTCTTCGATAAGCCGGTCGCATTCGGGCCATTTGCCGACGTGCGCGGAAATCGCCAGCGCCCGCCTGCCATTTGCGCGGCATTGCTGTGCCACAGCCTCGCAGTTTTCGAGCTTGCGGCTGGCGATTATCACGTCTGCACCGCGCGTCGCGAAAGCCTTGACCATTTGATAACCCAACCCGCGCGAACCGCCAGTAACCAACGCCACCTTGCCAGTGAAATCGAAAAGCGGGTCCATCAAGAAGGCCTTGCATTGGGATAGCGCGCCTTGGCAGCAGCGGTGCGGGTGGGGATATGTTCGCTGGGAAACATCCCTACGGCGGGCTTGGTTTTTTTGAGGTAGGCGCGCGCCAGTTGTGAACGGTGCACGTCGGTGGGACCATCAGCAAAGGCCAGCGACATATAACCGCCGAAAGCAGCGCCAAGAGGCATGTCCTGCGAAATGCCGAGCGATCCGTGGACCTCCAGCGCGCGGCCGGCGATATTGCCATAGACGCTCGCCATCGCCACCTTGCACATGCCGATGTGATTGCGCGATGCCCCGTGCGGCATCCGCCCCGCCTCGATCTCGTCGATGATCCAAGCGGTTTTGAGCACCAGCAGGCGGAACTGTTCGAGCTCGATAACCGAGTCGGCGATTTTGCCCTGCACGAACTGATGATCGCCGAGCATCCGACCTCGCGTGCGCCGCGAAACCGCACGTTCAAGCATCATGTCGATGAACCGCTGGCACTTGCCGACCGTGCGCATGGCGTGGTGGATTCGTCCACCGCCGAGCCGCGCCTGCGCCACCTTGAACCCGCCGCCAAGCTCGCCGAGCATATGGTCAAGAGGTACACGGACCTTCTCATAGCAGATATGCGCGTGATGGCCGTCCTCAGGCAAATCGCCCGGAATGCCCACATTGCGCAGGATATTGATTCCCGGCGTTTCTGCAGGGACAATGAACATGCTCATGCGGCTGGTGATCGGAGCTTGCGGATCTGTGACCGCAATGACCAACAGAAAAGCCGCAAGTTTGGCGTTCGAGGAGAACCACTTCTCACCCTCAATCACCCATTCACTGCCCTCGAGTGTCGCCTTGCAAGTGAACTCCCCTGGATCGGCTCCGCCCTGCGGTTCGGTCATCGAAAAGCACGAAACGATGTCGCCGGCCATAAGCGGCGCAAGGTATTTCGCCTTCTGCTCCGCCGTGCCAAACATCGCGAGGATTTCAGCATTGCCGGTATCAGGCGCGGCACTGCCGAATACCGTCGGGGCCCAGCTTGAGCGGCCGATTATCTCGTTCATCAACCCGAGTTTGATCTGACCATATCCCGGCCCGCCGAGATTTGCGCCCAAATGGCACGCCCACAGCCCCTGCGCCTTTACCTGATCCTGCAGCGGTTTAAGGTGCGCCCGTGCAGGGGCATTCCGGGTGTCAAAACAGGCCCCCATTTCGGGCCACAGCAGGTCCATCGTCTCGCATTCCTCGCGGACGAACCTTGCCATCCAGTCCAGCTTTGCCTGAAACTCGGACTCTACAGAAAAATCGATCATTTCATCCTCGCGATCTGGGCCGCGGTTTCGCGGAAGCAATTGTCAACGATGCGGGCGAAAAATCGCCCAACGTCCTTTGGCAGGTGCCCGGCTGCCGCCGCAGCGACCTTATATTCGAGCAGGCAGCCCGATTTGAACTTGGCGAGCAGCGAAAAATATTCGTAATCGCGAAAATCGCGTCCCGTCCCCGCGCAATAATAGCGCGCCAGCTCTTGCTTGGTCGGGAACAGCGCGGGGTCCTGCAGCGCGGTGGGAAACTCTTTCGCGGGATCGTCCTCATCGCGCATTCCGCCGGTGAACCAGCCCAGATCAATCATCGGATCGCCAATGGTCGAAAGCTCCCAGTCGATCATCGCGGCGAGGCGCGGCGGCGGGCCGTGGTGGAACATCATGTTGGGCGTGCCGACATCGCCGTGGATGATGCCGGTGACCTCGTTTGCCAGAACATTGGCGCGCAGCCATTCCTCGGTTTCAGCAAAGCCTGCAAAGCTGCGGCCTTCGTATCCCGCATAGCGATCCTTATACGAGGCAAGCTGCCCCGCCCAGCGATCCACCTGCCGTTCAAGGAACTTGCCGGGCTTGCCATAGTCACCCAGCCCGATGGCCAAATGATCAACATTAGCGAGCTTGATCAGCCCGTCGATAATCGCAAACGGGATGCCATAGACGTAGGGCATTGTGTCAAAAGGCGGCTGGTTGTGGATCATCTCGTCGCGCAGATTGGGCGCCCAGCCATCAACCATCTGCATCACATAGAACGGTGCGCCGATCACCTGCGGATCATCGCAAGAGCCGTGGCAGGCCGGGTGGGGCACATCGGTGCTGCCCAGTGCGGTGAGGATACGCGCCTCACGCAGCACGCCTTTTTCCGCTCCTGGAGGCGGTACGGCGGGCGGGCGGCGCAGCACCATCGGCCCTCCCCCGCGATCAAGCGTGAGGACGACGTTGGAAGTTCCGCCGGAAAGAATCGCGGTTTTCAACGGGCCAGTACCAAGTTCTGGCACCTGCGCATCGAGCCAGTCGGTCAGCGGGCCGATGGGGGCCAGTTCAGCGAGGTTGTGTTCAATACTCGACATATCAGGTGCCGCTCGTGCGCAATTGCGCTTCCAGTTCTTTGCGCAAGACCCGCAGCGACTGGGTTGATTTTTGTACTGCGTCCAGATCAAGCGAAGTGGTGAGCGCTGCGGCAATCGAATCCGCACGGGCATCTATTTCCCGCTTGAGCTCAATGCCGCGATCAGTCGCAACCAGTAGCACTGCCCGCTTGTGGTCCAGATTGGGCCGTGTCTCCAATAATTTAGATCCGACCAAGGCATTGGCAGCGCGCTGCACAATCTGGCGCGGTTGCCCGAGCGACCGTCCGATCTGCGAGACAGTCGGCGAACGGTCCGCCTCTACCACTGCATTGAGCACCATCATTTCAGAATCACCAAGCTCCACAGCCCGCCGTGCTTCTGCAAAGACGCTCTTGAGGCGGCCGTTCAGCCGCGCGACCTCGTCAACGAGGCCGACAAGCGGGTGCCGGGATTCAAACCTTCGATCCATAAGTCAATCATGTCATATTGACATGATCATGTCAAATTAACGCCTGCCTTGCAAATACCAAGATCGGGAATTCACACCACCGCGACGGGATTGCCATATATCTTGCGCAGTTCATGCTTCGCTAGCTTCCCCGAAGGAATGCGCGGCAGTTCTTCGACGAATTCGTAGCTGCGAGGGCAAGTCACCCGGCTGATCCGCGCCTCGCACCAATCGCGCAGTTCGCCCTCAAATTCAGCGCCGGCATCGGCCCAGATTTTTGGCTGGATCAGCGCCTTCACTTCCTCGCCGTATTCCGCATTGGCGACGCCAATCACCGCTGCATCGAGCACCTTCGGGTGGACTATCAGGCAGTCCTCGATGGCTTGAGGGTAGATGTTCACCCCGCC
>JANNZB010000720.1:0-1563 GCA_031410395.1 Novosphingobium sp. | reverse complement strand
CCTTACCGGGTTCCGATTGCGCGGTTGGCTGCGGCTCAGGCATCGCTGGGCTAGGCGTGCCAACCTGACAGGGTGAGCAACTGGAAGGTTTCGGTGACGCGGCCGTCCGCCTCAGCGCGTTCGGCAAAAGCGTTTTTTGCCCGCCTGAGCGCCGCGCGGTCAAGCGGCGGTCCGGGATCGGCGAGCTGATTGGCGAGACCTTGCGCGCGCAAATCATCGACCAGCGATTCCAGCTTTCCATAACGAACCGACAGGCCGCGGCTATCCACTACCGGCTTGGCAAACCCGGCGCGCTGGAGCAGTTGGCCGCCCGCGCGGACATCGACCTGCGGATGAAGACGCGGGGAGAGGCGATCAGCATCGGCGGCGAGCATCGCTTCGCGCAGCATTGGCACGCTGCCCGCGCCGACCATAACGGCAATCGCCAGGCCGCCCGGTGCCAGCGCGCGCCGCATGTGGAGCAACGCACCGGGCAGATCGTTGGTGGTGTCGAATACAAACAGGGCGGCGATGAAATCGAAACCGCTGGCCTGCCAAGGTTGTTCGAGATCGAAGTCAACGGGGGTCGCATAGGCAACTTCAGCCTTGTTCGAGGCTAGTCCATTTGTCAGAAGGCCAGCCCGGTCACCCAGCACCAATGCGCGTTTCGGGTCGTGGCGCAGGAAGGCAAGTCGCTCCAGCAAGTCCTCGCCCGCATCCGCAGACAGGTATTGCGCTGCATCTGTCTTGCGATGCCGATACAGCGCCTTTGCAAATGCCTGCACGCGGCGGCGGGGCGAAAAAATCTGCGGTGGCGCGGGCAATTCCATAAAAGCGCCCTGCCGTCTCAATTAGTCCTGCGCAAGGCTTGCGAAGCCCGGGCGTGGCGATAAGCTGCGGTAATGGCTATTCCTGCCGCGCTCGTTCCGATTATCGATCTGGTGTTCCCACCGCGCTGCCCTCTGTGCGGAGACGGGCTATCGGCGCAATTGGGGCTTTGTGCTGGCTGCTGGAACGATCTGGTTATCCCCGGGCATCCCTGTTGTTCGCTGTGCCAGCGCCCATACGCGGACACAGTTCCCGATGGAGCTATCTGTGCACCGTGCCTTGCTAAACCTCCCCGGCATGATGGACTGGCGGCGGCAACGCTCTACAATAACGCATCACGGCAGCTGGTGCTGGCGTTCAAACACGGCCACCGCATCGCTCTCACCCCGCTGCTGTCCCGTCTGATGGCAGCGAAAATTGGTGAGCTGGGCGGCGAATGGCTGATCGTCCCGGTGCCGCTCCACCGCTCGCGGCTGTGGCGGCGCGGGTTCAACCAATCTGCCCTGCTGGCGCGGGAAATCGCCAAAATGAAGGGGGCAAGCCTGTTAGTCGACGCACTAGGTCATAAACTCATAAACAGGATTCCCAAACCTGTGGCGATCTGATTCAGTCTCTGGGAGGAGACTGAAGATGAGTTCACGTCGATATGAGCTTAGCGATTTTGAGTGGTCGATCATCGAGCCGCTGCTACCGAACAAGCCGCGCGGGGTGCCTCGCGTGGATGACCGGCGGGTGCTGAACGGGATATACTGGCGG
>JANNZB010000719.1:0-3141 GCA_031410395.1 Novosphingobium sp. | reverse complement strand
ATTCCTCAACGGAACGCAAGTGCTGACCCCGCGGTTCCAAGTCGTCGCATCACCCACTGTCAGAAATCTCGCGATTCCCAATGAGGATGCACGCGCGATTGATCTGGAAGATTCGAACCTGTTCGCGCTCAACCGCTTTCCTGGATATGACCGGGTTGAAGATGATGTGCGCTTCACTTTTGGCTTTGACTGGTTGTGGCAGGCGCCAGGTTGGCGGATCAACACAACGGTTGGTCAATCTTACCGGCTATCGAACAAGGCGACGCTTTTTCCAGACGGCACTGGCCTGAATGAACGTGTTTCTGATATCGTTGGCCGCACTGAAATTCGCTTCAAGGATATCGTCAAGGTCACCCACCGTTTCCGGCTCGACAAAGATGGGCTGGCAATTCGGCGCAACGAATTCGACGCCACGGTGGGCTCAAACCGCACCTATGTTGAAGTGGGCTACCTGCGGCTGAACCGTGACATTACGACGGTTGAAGATCTTCAGGATCGTGAGGAACTGCGCTTCTCGGCACGGGTCGCAGTGGCCAAACATTGGTCCATATTCGGATCTGGCGTGATCAACCTTACCAGTCCGACGATAAATCCGCTGGTCAACACCAGTGGCTGGCAGCCTCTGCGCACCCGGGCCGGGATTGCCTATGATGATGATTGTCTCAGCATTGCTCTGACCTGGCGGCGAGATTTTGTCGCAACCGGCGATGCGCGAAGGGGCAATAACGTTCAGATATATTTTGCCCTGCGCAATATCGGCTTTCGCTAGTTAGCGCGCTAGTATCTATTCCAACCCGCAAGCAAACGCGCTATCGCGCGCCGCTGATGCTAATCGTGTGTTCATCGCGATTGCAGCAATGGGCTGACAAGACTGGCGGGAAAACCTCGTCGCAAACAGGAATTGGATCACGGTGATTTTGTTTTCTCACAAGGCAAAAGCGGGGTTTTCTCGCAAGACCATGACAAGCAAAAAGCTTGCCGCAATCGGACTCACCATCGGCATGTTGACGGTGCATGTAACCGCGCAGGACGCCGAGCCAACCTCCCAAGGTTCAATCGTCGTGCCTGAAGACGTGACCTATTTTGCCAAGAACGATCCGAACAATCGTCGGGCAACGGCGGTGGTCAACGGAGATATCATCACCGGCACCGATGTGGATCAGCGCACCGCGTTGGTGCTCGCATCAAACAAGGCGCAGCCATCCGATGAGGAAAAGCAGCGGCTGAAAATGCAGATCCTGCGCAATCTGATCGACGAATCGTTGCAGATTCAGGAAGCAAAGACGCAGGATATCTCGGTGAAGGATGACGATGTCGAACAATCCTACGCCCGCGTCGCCCAGCAGAATTTTGGCAAGAACACCGCGGCGCTTGACGGTTATCTGACGAAGATCGGCTCGTCGAGCAACTCGCTCAAGCGCCAGATCAGGGGCGAACTGGCATGGCAGCATCTGCTGCGCCGAAACGTTCAGCCGTTCGTCAATGTATCCGAAGAAGAGGTCAAGGAATCGCTTGCACGGCTTCGCGCTGACAAGGGTCTTGAAGAATTTCATGTCGCCGAAATCTATCTTGCCGCCCAGCCCGATACCCAGGCCGCCGTATTCGAAAATGCCAAGAAGATTGTCGAACAGATCAAGGCGGGCGCAAGCTTTCAGGCGATGGCGCGGACCTATTCCGAGGCTTCAACCAAAGTTGTTGGTGGTGATCTGGGCTGGCTGCGGCTTTCCAAACTGCCAACCGAAATGGCTGCCCCTGTGCAAACCATGACCGCCGGCCAATTGGCAGGGCCAATCGCCATTCCCGGCGGATTCACAATCGTCGCTCTGGTTGACAAGCGCCAGGTTCTCACCGCCGATCCGCGTGATGCGCTGCTCTCGCTCAAGCAAATTTCGATCGATTTTCCGGCTGGCATAACCGAAGCAGATGCCACCAAAAAGGCCAGCGATTTTGCCACGGCCATGAAGCAGGCAAAGGGCTGCGGCGCGGTTGATCCGGTCGCCCATGCGCTTGGCGCGCAGGTGGTTCAAAACGATCAGGTCAAGGCGCGCGATCTGCCGGGGCCACTTCAGGATTCGATCCTTGGCCTTTCGCTCGGTGAAACTTCGCAGCCGTTCGGCTCGATCAAAGACGGCGTCCGCGTACTGATGCTCTGTGGCCGCGATGACGCCAAGGTCGATGGCGGGCCAAGCTTTGAGGACATGATGGGGCAGATCGAGGATGACCGCGTGCAAAAGCGCGCTCAAGCCTATCTGCGCGATCTGCGCCGCGACGCGGTTATCGATTACAACTGACGATGGACCGGCCCGCGCTCGCCATTTCATTAGGCGATCCCGCTGGCATCGGCCCCGAGATAATTGCGGAGGCATGGGCGCGGCGCGAGGCCGAGCACCTGCCTCCGTTTTTTGTGGTCGGCGGCGCTGGCATTTTGATCGCAGCGGCGGCGAGCCGGGGGATTGAATTGCCGGTGGCGCGAATAGGCGATCCGGCTGAGGCTGTGGCGGCGTTTGGTTCGGCACTACCGGTGCTAGGTCACGATGATGCCACTTGGAAACCCGGTGAGCCGAACCGGGTTGGCGCCGCCCTCGCCCTCGCCTCGCTGACCAAGGCAACTGCACTTGCAGTAACGGGCGCGGCATCGGGCATCGTCACCGGACCCATCGCCAAATCCCGGCTGGCCGAACTCGGCTTCGCTCAACCGGGCCAGACTGAATTCGTCGCCGATGCTTGCGGGGTGAATCCAGACGACGCGGTGATGATGCTCGCGGGTCCGCAGCTGCGAACTGTACCGCTGACGGTGCATGTTTCGCTGGCATCGGTGCCGGGATTGATCACCACCAGCCTTATTGTCCACAAGGCGCGTATTGTTGCGGCGGCAATGCGGCATGATTACGGCATGATTGCGCCACGATTGGCCATCGCCGCGCTCAACCCTCACGCAGGCGAAGATGGGCTTATGGGCAGTGAAGATTTGGCCGCTATCGCGCCCGCAATCGTCGCACTTCAGACCGAAGGCATTGCTGCAACCGGGCCGCATCCCGCCGATGCGCTGTTCGCGCCGCACAACCGTTTGACCTTCGATGTTGCGCTGTGCATGTACCACGATCAGGCGCTGATCCCGATCAAGGCACTCGACTTCGATCA
>JANNZB010000718.1:0-5464 GCA_031410395.1 Novosphingobium sp. | reverse complement strand
TCTTGAACGACAGCGGCTGCATCGGGTCGATCACCAGCCGCACCAGCCGGGCACTGTCGAGATAACCCTCTTCAAGATCGAAATCCCAGGAACGGTTCTGCTGCGCCATCAGGCGGCGCTGCAGCCGGTTCGCCAGCTTGGTGACGACCGATTGAAGCCCTTTGAGCTGCGCATCAAGATAGGCACGCAGGCGGGTTAGCTCTTCGTCATCGCACAGCTCATTCGCCGCGATCACCTCGTCAAACTTGGTTGACCACACCTTGTAATCGAAGGTCGATGGATCGTCGGTCCACGGACGATTGGGCCGCACGGGGAGCATTCCGTCCTCGCCATCTTCGCCGCCCTCGGCCTCATCGGGTTCCTCGCCGCTCTCACGCTCGGCGTCGCTGTCAGCCTCGTCATCGCCTTCGCTGGGCTGAGCAGCGACTTCCTGCGGCTGTTCTTCCTTGCCGGATTCGTCGCCTTCTTCGTCGTCCTCGGTTTCTTCGTCACCGTCCTGCGCGTCGGGATCCTGGTCGGATGCGTCTTGCGGCTCGGCGCGGGTCAGCTCGAGATGCTGGAGCATATCGAGCACAAGGCTTTGAAATGCCTTCTGATCATCGAGCGACAATGCCAGCGCATCGAAATCGTTGCCCGCCTTTTCCTCAATCCAGCCGCGCAGCATTTCAACGCCGCCGCGCGCAGCTTCTGGCACAGGCTGTCCGATAAGGTGTTCGCGCAGCATCAGCGCCAGCGCGCCCTGAATGGGTACTTCGTCTGCGTTAAGGGCGCGGGTAATCGGATCGCCGCCCATGCGCACTGTTAGCGCCGCATCAAGATTTGCGCGCATACCGGGATAGCTTTTCGCCCCCAGCGCCTCAAACCGCACCTGCTCTATCGCGTCAAAAGCGGCGCGGGCGACCGGCTCCTGCGGCGTTCCGCGAGTGTGCATTGCCTCATCATGAAAGCGGCGCTTGAGCGCGAAACTGTCAGCAAATCCCCGAACTTCCGCCACCTGCGCACGGGGCAAGGCGCGGCCCGGCATTGGCACGCGCATCGTGTTGCCAGCGATCAGCGGGTTATCGGCGGTCCATGCCACTTCCAGCTCAGGTTCGCGCGCAATAGCGCGGCTGGCTCCGGTGAGGATGGTTTTGAACCGGTCGAGAGGGGATTCGTCAGGCATAAAGCAACCACATAACCTAACCCGTCATCCTGAACTTGTTTCAGAATCCATCGTGCCCCAAACGCGGAGCTCGTGCATTACAAAACTGCCTCACCGTTGCGCCCTCAACAATTGCGCAGTGCGGATGGCGAAATGGATCCTGAAACAAGTTCAGGATGACGAGTGAAGAGTGTTTTGCGCTAAATCTTCTGTCCGGTCTTAGCCCAATCAGCCAGGAACCCCTCGATCCCCTTGTCGGTCAGCACGTGTTTGATCAGCCCCTTGATCACCGCAGGCGGCGCGGTCATTACGTCGGCACCGATCCTGGCGGCTTCAAGAACATGGATGCCATGGCGCACCGATGCGACCAGAATCTCCGTGCGGAAATCATAGTTGTCATAGATCAGGCGAATATCGCTGATCAGTTCCATGCCATCAAAACCATTGTCATCGTGGCGACCAACGAACGGCGAAACGAAAGTCGCCCCGGCCTTGGCGGCGAGCAGCGCCTGATTGGCCGAGAAGCACAGCGTAACGTTGACCATCGAGCCATCGCTGGTCAGCGCCTTGCAGGTTTTCAGACCGTCCATCGTCATAGGCACCTTGATGCAGACGTTATCGGCGATTTTGCGAAGCACTTCAGCCTCGCGCATCATGCCTTCGTGATCGAGCGCGACGACTTCGGCGCTGACCGGGCCATCAACGATGCCGCAGATTTCCTTGGTCACCTCCATAAAATCGCGCCCCGATTTCATGATCAGCGAGGGATTGGTGGTGACGCCATCGAGCAGGCCGGTGGCGGCCAGTTCGCGGATGTCAGCGATTTCGGCGGTATCAGCGAAGAATTTCATGGGAGGCTCCGGGGCTAGGCATGCGAGTCGCTAGCCTATAGCGATGCGGGCCAGCGCAGACCAACCTTTCATACAGCGCAATACCCCGGGGTTTAGCGCACCCCAAAAACGCCGATCAAAAGCGGATCATTGGTCGATTGCGGATTGGTCCGGATGAACGCTTCCTCGCGGCCGATTTCTCCCCAGATAGCATCATCAGCTTTTAGCGACAAGGAACGCGCTACACCGCTGATATCCACCCCGGTCAGCGCCGAAAGGAGCTGCCCGACGATAGGGTCACTGGCTACGCGCAGGCCGTCGCCAAACTCAGGGAGCATGGTTTCGACGAGACGCCCATTCATCGCTGTTCGAAGAAACGCAGTAGCCGCAGACGGCCCGCCATCGATCAGCGCGCGGGCATTGCTGATACCGATAAACCGCACAGCATCAGCAATGTCTGGCGCAGCGCGGCGGGCACCGCGTTCGGCGATATGGTTCAGCTCACGCCGCAGCCGTGCTCTGAAAAGGTCCGAACTCAGGATTGACTGAACAACCCCGCCCCGGTTGCCCAAGATTTCCGGCAATGCCAGCTGAGCGAGTTGATTGTCCCAGAACCCGCCGGGAGCCATCAACCGGTTGATCGCATTGTAGGACGAGACGGAGAGCAAACGGCGAATTGCCTCGGTCAGGCTGAAGGCAGGCAAGGATGCGCAGCCAGAAATTGCCACGATTGCCGCAATGCTGGCCCCGCCCATGAAGCTGCGCCGTCCAATGCCGGTGAAATCTTTTGCCACCATGATCCAAACCTTCCCGTAATGCCTTCCGGCTGCCTATATGCACACCAGTATGAACCGCGTCCGACTCCTGGTTTTCAACGCTGTACTCGGCGTGCTCGATTACCGGGTGCCTGCGGATATGGAGGTTACGTTGGGCAGCGTGGTAATCGCGCCACTCGGGCCCCGCCAGATCTTAGGCATCGTCTGGGAAACAGAACGCCTAGGCGGCACCGAAGTTCCCGACAGCAAACTGCGACCGATACTGGAAGTGTTGCCGGTGCCGCCCTTGCCCGTGCCGCTGCGGCGGTTGATCGAATGGACGGCGGACTATTATTGCGCCGCGCCGCAATCAGTGGCGCGGATGGCCTTGGGTTCGACTGCAGCGCTGCGCGGCGGCGGGACGATGACCGAATACCGGCTGACCGGACACGAACCCAAGCGCCTCACCCCGCAGCGCGCCGCCGCAATGGACGCGCTCGATGGTGAGCAGGCGACAATCCGCGAACTTGCCGAACGCGCCAGCGTTTCCGAGGGCGTTTTGCGCGGTATGGTGGGCGCAGGGCTGCTCGAACCGGTGGTCGTCAATCTTGATCGCGCCTATCCCCGCGCCCGCCCCGATTTCGCCGCACCCGAACTCAGCGTGGCGCAGCGAAGCGCCGCAGATCGTTTTGTTGCGGCGGTGCAAAAAAGCGGTTTTCAGCCCTTCCTGCTCGATGGTGTAACCGGATCAGGCAAGACCGAATGCTATTTTGAGGCGATTGCCGAGGCGATTACGCGGGGGACGCAAGTGCTGGTTCTGCTCCCCGAAATCGCTCTGACCGAAAATTTCCTGCGCCGGTTTGAAGCGCGCTTCGGCACGCCCCCGGTGCTGTGGCATTCATCGGTGAAGGCCACCGAGCGGCGGCGGGCCTGGCGAGCAGTGGTCAAGGGCGAGGCACAGGTCGTGGTCGGCGCGCGATCCGCGCTGTTCCTTCCCTATGCGCGGCTGGGGCTGATCGTCGTCGATGAGGCGCACGAAGTCAGCTTCAAACAGGATGACGGGGTTCGCTATAACGCACGCGATGTCGCGGTGATCCGTGCGCGGTTTGAGGGCATTCCGGTGATCCTCGCCAGCGCCACCCCGGCGCTCGAATCGATGCAGCTCGCTGAGGCGGGGGTCTATGAGAAGGTCGATCTACCAGACCGTTTTGGCGGGGCCACCCTGCCCGATATCAGTATTGTCGATCTGCGCGCTGAACAGCCTGATCGCGGGCGCTGGCTTGCTCCGCGCCTGATTACTGAAATGAAGGCGCGGCTGGAGCGCGGCGAACAAAGCCTGCTGTTCCTGAACCGGCGCGGCTATGCCCCGCTAACCCTGTGCAGAAACTGCGGTTTTCGCTTCAAATGCCCCAATTGCAGCGCATGGATGGTCGAGCACCGGCTTTCGCGCCGCCTCGCCTGCCACCATTGCGGCCACGAAACCGGTGTCCCCGAGAAGTGCCCCGAATGCGCCACCGGTGACTGCCTCGTCGCCTGCGGCCCCGGTGTCGAACGCATCGCGGACGAAGTGCGCGAACTGATGCCCGAGGCGCGGATTGCGGTGGTCACCTCAGACACGCTCAACAGCCCGGCCAAGATCGCTGAATTCGTCGAGGCGGCGGAGGCCAAGCTGATCGATGTCATCGTCGGCACGCAACTGGTGACGAAGGGCTATCACTTCCCCGACCTTACTCTGGTTGGTGTAGTCGATGCCGATCTTGGCCTTGAAGGCGGCGATTTGCGCGCGGGCGAACGATCCTATCAGCAGATTGCCCAGGTTTCTGGCCGCGCCGGCCGCGGAACCAAGCACGGCGAAGTGCTGATCCAGACGCGCCATCCCGATAGCCCGGTAATCGCCGCACTCGCCAGCGGCGACCGCGATGCGTTTTATACCGCCGAGGTTGAAGCCCGCCGCGATGCCATGGCCCCGCCGTTCGGGCGGTGGGCGGCGATCATCGTTTCATCCGAAGACAACGCCGAGGCCCGCGATGCCGCCCGCGCAATCGGCGGCGCACGGCCTAATGAGCCCGAAGTGCTCATCCTCGGCCCCGCCCCCGCACCGCTCGCCCTGCTACGCGGCCGACACCGCTACCGCCTGCTGATCAACGCCCGCAGATCAGCCGAGTTGCAAACGATCATCCGCATCTGGCTGGAGCCACTGCGCTTTCCCAGCGGTGTGCGTGTGGCAGTGGATATTGATCCTTACAGCTTTGTTTGAGCGGCCCGCTTCCATGAAGGCGCGACAACCCGCCCCTTTTTGATCGCCATTACCAACAGCGCCACACCCGCCCCGGTCGCCACGAAGATCGCCACCAGCGAAGCTTCAAGTCCGAAAGCGCCGCCGGTCAGCCAGTCGGGGCCGCTCAGGTGGGTGAAGAACAGGCCATCCGGTGCTGCGCCGCCGGAGACGGGGGCGGAAAATACCCAGCCCTGGGTGAAGTTCCACGCCGCATGAATGCCGACCGCAAGCCACAACCGGCGCGTGAGCATATAGGCCCCGCCGAGCAATATCCCCGCCTCCATCGCAATGGCAAAAGCAGCGAACCATGTCGCGCCGGGGTTGGCGAGGTGTGATGCGCCGAAGAAAGCCGATGTCAGCGCCAGCGCTATCCACGATCCCGCCATCGCCTCAATCTGGCGGAAAACGATACCGCGAAAGATCAGTTCCTCGAACAGGCCCGAAGCAATCGACATCGCGA
>JANNZB010000717.1:0-2178 GCA_031410395.1 Novosphingobium sp. | reverse complement strand
CACCGGTGATAAACGAGGAGGCGTCCGAACACAGAAATGCCCCGATGCCTTCGAAATCCTCAGGATAGCCCACGCGCTTCATCGGTGTGATCGGGGCGTATTGCCCTTCAAGATATTTGACCGCAGGTCCATCGCCCGGCCCCATCATTGGTGTGATGATCAACCCCGGCGCGATGACATTGGCGCGGACGTTAAATTCGCCCATTTCAGCGGCGAGGCAGCGAATCACAGCGGCGATAGCAGCTTTGGAACCAGCATATTCCATTTTGCCCGCTAGCCCCTGAAACAGCGACAGCGAACCGCAGGCAACGAGGCTTCCGCCCGGCTCACCCGCCTCAGCCCGTGCCTTCATGTGCCTCGCAGCTTCACGGAGTGTGAAGAATGCGCCGTGCAGCGCGGTGTTCTGAAACTCATGCCAATGTTCGCTCGGCATGTCGAAAACCGAATTGTAGCGCGGGCTGGCGCCCGAGTTGGCAAAAACGCAATCGATCCGGCCAAAATCGGCCATCAGCGTTTCGTAACCGGCAAGGATCGCCGCTTCTGAAGACACATCGACCACATATGTCTCAACCCGCCCGGCCCCGGCTTCAAGCAGCGCCGCCTTTGCCGCCGCGTTCTTTTCCGCATTGCGCGCCCAGATCGCCACGTCGCCTCCCTGTTTGGCGACACCCATAGCGAAGCCCAGACCGATCCCGCCATTGCCGCCGGTTACCAGTGTCACCTTGCCGGTGCAGTCGAACAGGCCCTTGGCCATCGCATCCTCCTAAAAATTGCCGAGCGTAGCCATGCCGGAGGAGCGCGGTGCTTACCAGTGCGCGGGCAATCGTCGTCGCGATGAGTGCCCGCGGGGAGGGGACAGGCGCAATGCAACAAGCTAGTCCGCCGACGACAGATGGAGGATATATGGCCGAGCAACTGGTCGCCGATAAGCTGATTGACGAGGCGCGCAAGGTCACCGGGATCGCGGATTTTGATAGCGGAACCTATCGCGAGGGGCTCGATGTTCTGGTCCGCGATGTCAACCGCCACATCGGCAATTACACCGAAGTTGGTATCGGCAGGGTAGCTGGCGACATCGGCCATTATCTGCGCAATCGGCTGAAGGTTTCGGACTATCTGCGCCAGAACCCGGAACTGCTGACCCGCCCGGTCAAGCGCCCGATTTTCGTAATGGGCGTTCCGCGCACCGGCACCACGCTGATGTCCAATCTGCTAGCGGCTGACCCGGCGCGGCGATCACCGCTGACCTGGGAAATCGATGATCCAGCACCGCCGGCGACCAGCGCCACATTGCGCACCGATCCGCGTGCTGTCGCCCGACTGACGCAGGAAAAGGCCATGCTTGAGGCCAAACCCGACATGGGCAAATACTACCGCGGATCGGCGGTTTACCCTAACGAATGCGTGTTCTTCATGGCGCACGATTTCAAAACATTGATGATCGAAAGCAAAGGCGTGCTGCCCGAATACAAGGAGTTCATTTTCTCCTGCGACATGACCAGCGCCTATCAGTACCACAAGAAATTCCTGCAATTGCTTCAGCAGGATGCACCCGGCGTATGGAACGTCAAAAAGCCGAGTCATGCGTTGTGGCTCGAGACCATCCTGCAAGTCTATCCTGATGCCCGGTTCATCTGGACCCACCGCGATCCTTATGCCGCTACCGGTTCGCTATGCAGCATCATTTCGCTGTCGCACCAGATGCACTTGGGCAGGATCGATACTGAGTGGCTGGCGCAAGACTACCCTTGGCAGGCCGCCGAACATGCCGGCCGCATCATGGATTTTCGTGACAAGTTCGGTGAAAAGCGGGTTATCGATGTGCACTATTCAGACCTGATGACCGATCCGCTCGGCACCGCCAAGAGCGTTTACGCACAACTTGGCGACACCTTCACCGCCGAAGCCGAGGCTGGGATCCAGGCCTGGCTCGATGATAACCCGCAGGACAAGTTTGGCCGCCACGAATACAAGCTCGCCCAGTATGGCCTGAGCGTGGAATCGCTGACCCCAATGTTTGAACGCTACCTGTCGCGCTATGATGTGGCGCGGGAGGGATAACTACTTCGCCCCTCCTCTTCAGGGGAGGGGCAACGAAGACTTGGCAGCGTGCTGCCTAGTCGCAGTGGGGTGGGGGCAGTCCACTAACCGCAACACTGGACCTAGCGGACAGCCCCC
>JANNZB010000716.1:0-3446 GCA_031410395.1 Novosphingobium sp. | reverse complement strand
TCGGGCCACGGCTGGCCGTCGGTAAGGGCGGCGATGCGGCGGGCGATCCCCGGGCCTCCGTCGACAAAGTGGGTGCCGGGCATGGCTGCGGAAAGCTCGTCGGTAAGCAACGGAAAATGGGTGCAGGCGAGCACCACCGTGTCGATGTCATTGCCGCCCGGTAGGTTGCGCAGTCCTGCGGCTGCGCGTGTGAAAACTGCCTGATCAACGCTTTGGCCGCGCAGGTACGCCTCAGCGGCCTCAACCA
The DNA here is from genome assembly GCA_031410395.1 of Novosphingobium sp. Taxonomy (GTDB): domain Bacteria; phylum Pseudomonadota; class Alphaproteobacteria; order Sphingomonadales; family Sphingomonadaceae; genus Novosphingobium. The sequence continues at coordinate 3,199 of JANNZB010000716.1, read as the reverse complement.
GTTCGGGGGCGGCATGACGCAGCAGGCGCTTGTCCGCAGCGAATTCTGCCTCCAGCCGGTCAACGTAGCCCTGCCGAATCGTCGCCGCGGTGCCGAGCAAGCCGATCACGCCACTGCGCGTTATTTCCGCGGCAGGTTTGATCGCCGGGACAGTACCGACAATTGGCACTTCCAGCACGTCGCGCACCATGGCCAGCGCAATGGTCGATGCGGTGTTGCAGGCGATGCAGATCAGGCGCGGACGAAACCGTTCAGCCATCCGCCCCAGCAGCCCGCAAACCCGCGCCGCAACTTCGGCCTCGCTCTTTGTCCCATAGGGCAGCCCGGCTAGATCGGCAGCGTAAATGACCGGGGCCTCGGGCAGAACCCGCCGCACCTCGGCCAATACCGAAAGCCCGCCGACGCCCGAATCGAACAGCAGCAGCGGTGCGGCGGGATCAACCTCATTGCCTGTCATGTCGGAAAGCTGCACCATATCGGCGGCATTCCTGTTTTTTCCGCTGCACGAATGCAAGCACTACGGCTAAGGGTTGCAACGTAATTCGGGGATAAGCGATGAATCTCACCACCTTGTTGCCTTCGCTGATCGTGGGATACCTGCTGGGCTCGATCCCCTTCGGCCTGATCCTAACGCGGTTGACCGGGGCGGGGGACCTTCGCGCGATCGGTTCGGGCAACATCGGCGCAACCAATGTGCTGCGCACCGGACGCAAGGGACTGGCGGCGGCAACGCTGCTGCTCGATATGGCAAAGGGCTTTTTCGCGGTTTGGATCGCGGGGAACTTACCCGGCGGAGATGAAGCGCTTGGCGGGTTTATGGCGGTGATCGGGCATTGTTTCCCGGTGTGGCTGAAGTTCAAGGGCGGAAAAGGTGTGGCGACTCTGATGGGAGTTGCGCTTGGCCTTTCCTGGCCAATCGGCGCGGCATATGCGTTGGTCTGGCTGGGCGTGTTGGCAGCAACCCGCTATTCCTCGCTTGCCGGAATGAGTGCGGCAGTGTCCGCACCGATTGCCGCCTTCGCAGTTGGGCATGAAGTCTGCACGATTGTCCTCGCGCTGCTCGCCTTGTTGGTGCTGTGGCTGCACCGCGCCAACATAGCCCGGTTGCGCGCCGGGACTGAACCTAAAATCGGCAACAAGGCTTAGTCCGGTGGAGACAGTCATCGCTCAGGATGAGGCTTTTGCCCGCATTCGTCTGTTGCGATCTCCCAATGTCGGCCCAGTAAGCTACGCGCAATTGCTCCGCCGGTTCGGCAGCGCGAGCGGGGCATTGGAGGCGCTGCCCGATCTCGCCGGGCGCGGTGGGGCGCGTTATCAGCCAGCAAGGGCTGACCGCGTTGAGGCAGAGATTGGCGCCGTCAAGCGGGCAGGCGCGCGCTATTTGTTCCACGATTCGCCTGATTACCCGCCGCTGCTCGGCCAAAGCGAGGGCGCTCCGCCGATCCTGATGGCGCGTGGAGATGCCGCCATAGCGGCACGGCCAGCTGTGGCGATGGTCGGCGCGCGCGATGCTTCGGCCGCTGCGATCAAACTATCACGCGATTTCGCCGCAGCCCTTGCTGACGCCGGATTTGCTGTGGTCTCAGGACTGGCGCGCGGCATTGATGGCGCGGTGCACCGCGGAGCTCTCGCTGTGGGTGCAAGTGGTGGCGGCACCATCGGCGTGATCGCCAGCGGCATCGGTATTTCCTACCCGCCCGAACATACTGACTTGCAGGAGGACATCGCGCAAAACGGTCTGCTGCTCGCCGAACAGCCGCCCGGCACCGAACCGCTCGCCCGCCACTTCCCCTCACGCAATCGCATCATCGCCGGGATCGCCGTAGGCACGCTGGTGGTAGAGGCCGCGCCGAAGTCTGGCTCGCTGATCACCGCAAGGCTGGTGGGGGAGATGGGGCGGGAGGTTATGGCCATCCCCGGCTCCCCGCTCGACAGCCGATCACGCGGCTGCAACCAGTTGATCCGCGATGGCGCGGTGCTGGTGCAATCACCCGAGGATGTGATCGAACTGCTTGAGGGTTTCGCCGGAGCGCCGCGTTCAATGTTCCGCGAGGCGGCATCGGTATTCGATCCCATGCCCGATGATCTGTGCAGCGATCCCGCCGGTCTCGCCATGCTGCTCACCACCGCGCCGGTGGCGGTGGACGAACTGATCCGCCAAGCAGGCGAGGCACCCGCTGCGGTGCAGCTTGCGTTGCTGGAGTTGGAGCTGGCCGGGCGGTTGCTGCGCCATGCCGGTGGCAGGGTGAGTTTGGGCGCTTGACGCCCCCCTAAACCCCCCACCAAAATCGCGCGTGTACACATACGTACACGTGAGGGACTGCAAAACACCCATGCAACTTGTCATCGTCGAATCCCCCGCCAAGGCCAAAACCATCGAGAATTACCTGGGCAAGGACTACAAGGTTCTCGCCTCCTACGGTCACGTCCGCGATCTGCCGCCGAAGGATGGCTCGGTGCGGCCCGACGAAGATTTCGCGATGGACTGGGAGCTTTATGGCGACAAGGCGCGGCAGGTGAAGGAGATCACCGATGCCGCCAAGCTGGCGGACCGACTGATCCTCGCAACCGACCCTGACCGTGAGGGCGAGGCGATTTCGTGGCATGTTCGCGAGCTGCTGGCCAAGCGCAAGGCGCTGCCCAAGGATGTGCAGCGCGTCACCTTCAATGCCATCACCAAAGATGTGGTGACCAAGGCGATGCTTGCCCCGCGCGAACTCGATCAGGATCTGATCGATGCCTACCTCGCCCGCCGCGCGCTCGATTATCTGTTCGGCTTCACGCTTTCACCGGTGCTGTGGCGCAAATTGCCTGGCGCGAAATCAGCGGGCCGGGTACAATCGGTCGCGTTGCGGCTGATCTGCCAGCGCGAGAGCGAGATCGAGCTGTTCCGGCCGCAGGAATACTGGTCCGTCGTCGCCAAGATGCAGCACGGCGGCACCGAATTCCCCGCGCGGCTGGTCAAGTTCGATGGCGAGAAACTTGAACGATTGAGCCTTGGCGATGCCGGTATTGCCGAGCGAGCCAAGGCGGCGGTCGAAGCCGGGGCCTTCCGCGTCGAGGAGGTCGATACCAAGCCCACGCGCCGCAATCCCTATCCGCCGTTCACCACCTCTACCTTGCAACAGGAAGCCGCGCGCAAGCTGGGTTTTTCCGCCAGCCACACCATGCGCGTGGCGCAGAACCTGTATGAGGCGGG
>JANNZB010000715.1:0-3942 GCA_031410395.1 Novosphingobium sp. | reverse complement strand
ACTGCGGCGCGGTGACACTGTCCTTGGACGAAAATCCGCTAACCAAGGCCGAATGCAATTGCTCGCTGTGCCGCCGGGTCGGCGGACTTTGGTATCATTGCGCGCCCGGCGCTGTCAGTGCGAGCGGCCCCTTGCATGGCTATATCCAGGGTGACACAACCCTCACCACGTGGCGCTGTGCCCATTGTGGCTGCACCAGTCATTGGACGCCGATTGATCCTGACGGCCAACGAATGGGGGTTAACCTGCGCATGTTTGACCCAGAACTGGTCACCAGTTTGCCGCTGATTCACATCGATGGGGCAAGCTGGTGATTGCATCCCTTGCAATCCGCATCATTGGGCACCTTGATGGTCCGCAGGCTCGGCGCGAGGCCGTCAAACAGTTGTAACTGCCCGAATTGTGGATCGCCGAGAGCCGCGTGGCCCTGCAATATCACTCGGATAGCCGACATCGCCGCAAAGGCCCCGACCGTGCCGACAAAGGCCCCGAGAACGCCATCCGCGGCGCAGGTGTCGCAATCATCGGCATCAAAAGCATCGCCCACCCAGCAGCGATAGCAGGGCTGGCCGGGCAGGTGCCCGGCGAAGTTGGCGATCTGCCCCTGAAACCGCCCGACAGCGGCACTGGTGAGCGGCAGGCCTATCGACACGGCGGCATCCGAAACCGCGAGGCGAGTCTCGAAATTGTCACATCCGTCGAGTACCACGGTGACGCCCCCCCCGAGGACCCGCGCGGCGTTATCGCTCCCCAACCTGATCACGACCGCGCGGGCCTCAATCTGGGGATCAAACTTCGCCACCCATTCGGCTGCCGCTTCGGCCTTGCGCCTGCCGATGTCGGCTTCGGTAAAGATCGTCTGGCGCTGAAGGTTGCTGGCATCGACGACATCGTCATCGACCAGCGTCAATGTGCCGATTCCGGCGGCTGCGAGGTATTGCAGCGCGGGTGAACCAATCCCGCCGCAGCCTATGAGCACTACATGCGCCTTACTCAGCGCCACCTGCCCAGCGCCGCCCACTTCGGGGAGCACGATATGGCGGGCGAAACGGTCGAGGCGGTTAGGGGGGAGGGGCATTGGCAAAGCACTTACAGGCTTTGGCCCATCCGCTCCAGCCATGCCTTCGCCTGTTTGGGTTCACCGGGGGCGTTTGAGGCTACTGGGCCGCGCGATTCTTCAAATTCATGATGGAGTGCAAAGGGTTCGATCCCCAGCGTTTCGCGCATCTGGTCAATCTCAGCGCCCTGGTCACACAGTTGCGTGATCGTCTGCTTCCATTTTGCCGATGCATGCTTGTCTTGATTGTGACCGAAAAGGCCCCATGACCCTCCAGCTACTTCGCGCAATGCGGCAACCAGAAAGGTTCGATATTCGGCTTCGAGCAAAAGCCGCTCGCTATCGAGACGTTCGAGACGGTCAGCCCTGCTCACAGCGCTGGTCCGATCTCAGCTCTCCAACTGCCGCAGCAATGACCGCACATCGCCGTCCATATCGGCATCCCTCGTGCGCAGATCCTCGATCAGCCGCACCGCGTGGATCACGGTTGAGTGATCGCGTCCGCCGAATTTCCGGCCGATTTCGGGGTAAGAACGCGGGGTCAAAACCTTGGCGAGATACATCGCCACCTGACGCGGGCGCACCACCGCGCGGGCGCGGCGTTTGCTGGACATTTCGGTTCGGTCCACCCGGTAGAACTGGCAGACGGTGCGCTGGATTTCGTCAATCGTGATGCGGCGGCGATTAGCCGAGAGGATATCGGTGAGCTGTTCCTCGGCAAGCTGAAGCGAGATGGCTTGGCCGGTCAGCTGCGCATAAGCGATCAGCTTGTTGAGCCCGCCGACCAGTTCGCGCACGTTGCGGTTGATCGTGCGCGAGAGGAATTCGATCACGTCCGAAGGCACTTCAGTCGGCGAGGAGAACCGCGCGAGGCGGTGCTCAAGGATCTGGCGGCGCAGTTCGATATCGGCGGGCATGATGTCTGCCACCAAGCCCATCGAAAGCCGCGAAAGCAGGCGCTGCTCAACCCCGTCGAGCGCTTGCGGCGCGCGGTCAGCGGCGAACACCAGCCGTTTGCCTTCAGCCAGCAGCGCGTCAATGGTGTAGAGCAGTTCTTCCTGCGCGCTCGCCTTGCCAATGATGAACTGGATGTCATCGACCATCAGCAGGTCAAACCCGCGCAGCCGGGACTTGAATTCGATCATCTGGCCCTGGCGCAACGCCTGAACGAATTCGACCATGAAGCGTTCAGCCGAGCAATAGAAAATCCGCGCGCGGCTGTGGTTGGCAAGGAATAGGTGGCCGATGGCGTGGAGCAGGTGGGTTTTGCCCTGCCCGGTCGCAGCTTTGAGATAGAGCGGCGAGAACTGCGGCGCTTCGATGGCGGCCATCCGCTGTGCAGCGTTGCAGCCGAGCACGTTCGAGGTGCCGGTAACGAAGCTTGCGAAAGTCAGCGAAGGGTCAAGCCCCATCGTGCCCAGTCCGATGGTGTCGGTCCCGATCCCGCCGAAATCGCCGCTGGTCATCGATAGCTGACTGGATTGCGTTGCCGACGAGCCACTGCCGCCGTCATTTGCAGCGCGCCGCGAATCGCCGAGCCGCAGATCAGGCATGCCGCGCCGTCCGGGATGAACGGAAATGCGGACGTGACGCACTTCGGTGCGCGCGATCTTCCACGCGAGCGAAAGCCGGTCAGCAAACCGGTCTGCTACCCAGTTGGCGGAAAATTCGGTTGGCAGGAATAGGTCCAGTGTGCCGGTGTCCTTGCAAAAAGAACCTACGGTAACCGGCTTGATCCACTGGCTGTGAAGTTGGTGGCCCAGATCCTTGCGCAGTCCCAAGCTAATATCAGCCCAGTCCGCCGCCAGATCGAGTGCGTCCTGATCTTCAGGATTGCGCGATTCGCCTGTCTTGCTCTTCACGTTCTGGTCTCCAACCCAATAGCCAATGCCAGCGCGTGCAAAGCGCACGTTGCCCCACCCGAATAACTTTCACCCGCTCCGCTCCCGCACACTATTCCGCACGATCTGTGGCACCCCTGCCGCCATTCAACCGCGCACAAACCAGTTCGCCCACAAACCCCCGCCCGCGCCACAAAATCCGGATTGCAAAACATGATCCCGAGGTGGAAGAATCTCCCCTCGGGCAGGTGCAGTTAGAAGCCCAGTTTGAGGCTAGGGCAAGGGCTTCGTCCGTAAAAAAACTGAAATATTTGCCTTGACTTTGAATGCGGCGCGGAATCGCGTTATTAACAGGCTAAGACATTGAAAATTATAGATTGATACTGCGCTTCCGCACGAATCACGTAATTTCAAACACTTTGCGGTAACCGTTATCTTGGCCTGTCATGACAACGAAAAAGGCCGGGAGATTGCCCCCGGCCTTTTGCGAATTTTCAATGCTTGGCGGCAGCGTTCAGGCTACCTGCGGAGCGTTCGAATCAGAGTGCTGCAACCGCCTTGGTCAGCCGCGACATTTTGCGCGATACGGTATTCTTGTGCATCACGCCGCGCGCAACGCCGCGCGCCATTTCCGGCTGGGCTTCGCGCAGCGCTTCGGCTGCAGCGGACTTGTCACCACCGGCAATCGCCGATTCGACCTTCTTGACGAAAGTACGGATACGGCCAACGCGAGCACCGTTGATTTCGGCGCGGCGATCATTGCGGCGGATGCGCTTCTTGGCTTGCGGCGTATTGGCCATTTTCGTCCTTCATCCGGCGACCGCGAGGGCCGCGCTAGTTGTATAAATATCTGTCAAAAAACCATGCAATATCACGTGGTCCAGCCAAAGCTGCCTCGCGAGAAGCGCGGCCCTTAGCGGCGGCTATCCGAATCGTCAACGCGTTTGTGGGTTGCGGCCATGCCATCCGACATGACTTTGCGGCACCAGCCCGCTCCCCCTCCCGACCACCCATAGGTTACCTACTGTAGGGAGGTCGGGAGGG
>JANNZB010000714.1:0-1995 GCA_031410395.1 Novosphingobium sp. | reverse complement strand
GTTGGCATCCGTCTTCGTCGCATCAGCCACGGCAGCAGAATCTTCGGCGATTGCCTGAGCTTGGGCGGCAACTTCGGGCGAACAGGCGGTGGTTGGCTGCTTGGCTTTGATCTGCGAGGCGCAGGTGTTCATGTCTTGGGTGTACTGTTCAACCGATGGCGGCTTGAAATCAATGCCGACCACGGTGGCAAGAAGCGCCAGAACGACGCCAACGCCGCCCGCGATCTTTTTGTTTTTCGGATCCATGTCCTTGTCGAGGAAGATCAGAGCAAGCAGCGGCAAAAAGGCGATAACCGTGATGATCGCGCCAAGCTGATTCTGGAAAAAGAACTTCGCAGCATCTGCCCGGCTGGCCGGATCGTGCTTGTTTGCGGCTTTCCACATCAAGCTGCCCGCAATCGCGGCGACCGCGATCACCACCAGCAGGCCGATCAGCAGCGCGAGGTTGCCTTGGTCAAACATATGCCGCTTGAGCATGACGATCCCGGCAATCTCGGTGCCGATGGCAACCACCCAGGCAAGCCCGGCGTAAATGCGCAGGCGCTTGGCGGCAGATTGCTGGCCTTGTGTTGCAGCCCAGGCTTTTGTAACGTCAACTTCTGGTGTCGGATTGCTATCGGCCATGAGTGATCTCCCCTTGTCGAAACTTCAGCTCCGCGCGATGCCGAACCAGAAGTCTGACTTTACGTTTCAGCGGTGCTGCGAAACACCGTACAACGGAGCTATTCGTAGTGCGGGCGAACGAACTCGTCCATCCCCCCTTTTTGGCCCGGTCAAGCTGGCCCTGCTCGTGCCAGCACCCGCCGGTCGCGGCGAAATTCGCCCGCCATTATTAGCTGAACAACCCATGCCACATTCAGCGGCTTGGCGAAGCCGATGGTAGCCTAGGGGCGAGAAACGGCTTCTGAAGGCAGCATAAACGGTTGGGGTGCCAAGGCGACATTTAGGATCGTGCGAACGAGCGTCGCAAATGTAGTGGATTCCGGACAGGCAGGTTCTGGGCGGTCATGTGGGCTAAGTGACGTTCCAGGCAGGCAAGCAAGGCGCGCGCTTCGCGCCCAATTACGGTCAACAAAGTTGGGTCACCGGTATTTGGAAAGCTGCCGTTCCTGCGGAAACGGGGTGGCCAGCATCAAGAACGGATCAGTGGCATCGAAAACGTAAAGCGGGTGCACTCTTCGGTCGAAGCAACCTCCATCGAGCCGCCGTGAGCTTTCGCGATTTCGTTGACGATGAACAGGCCGAGGCCGAGGCCCTGCAGACTGTGTTTTCCACCGCCCCTGACGAACGGCGCGAATAGCTGAGCGTGTGCCGCTGGCTGAATTGGTACTCCCCCATTGATCACTGACAGAAAAAACTGCCCATTGTGCGTCCGCGCCTCGACCTTGATCGGAACACCCCGAGCGCCATGCGTGACCGCATTTGATACCAGGTTGGATGCAAGTTGAGCGATCCGTGCGCGGTCGCAATCGAGGGGCTCGGCGATTGTGAAATCGGTGTGAAACGCCCGATCGGGAGCAATTGCCTGGATTTCACTGACCACCTGCTGAAGGACCGGCGTGAGCGGTTGGTCGGCGTCTCGCGTCAGCGTTATCCCGTCGCCAAGGCGGCCTCGAGCAAAGTCAAGCAAGTTCGCGACGAGCGCAGTGGCCCGGCCAATGGTTAAGTTCATCTCCCTGACGATTTCACGACCACGTTCGGTCAGGGACTCGCGATCGCCGATCATCCGGGCACCCACCGCAAGCGCGGCCAGCGGATTGCGCAGATCGTGTCCCAGCACGGCAATGAACTGTTCGCGCAAGATCGCCGTTTCGTGCTCGGCCGTTGTGGCATTCTCGGCCCGGGTCCGGGCTTCGAGCAGCCCACGCTCGTAAGTGCGCCGGTCCACCGCCTTGAACAGGGTCAGTCGGGTGAAGACGTGACGGCCTTCTGAATCCCGCCTTTCAGCCGCATTAGCGATGATCGGAATCCTTGTTCCATCAGAATGGAGCAAAT
>JANNZB010000713.1:0-1978 GCA_031410395.1 Novosphingobium sp. | reverse complement strand
GGGGCCGATACCAACGCCTCGACCAGCCACACCGAAACGCAATACAAGCTCGATTTGCCGCGCAATGATCCGGCGCTTTTAGACACCGCACTCATGCTGATGCGGGAAACCGCGAGCGAGCTGAACTTCTCACCCGAAGCTGTCGCGCGCGAAAGAGGCGTGATACTCTCCGAAATGCGCGATCGAAATGGCTGGCGGCTGCGTGATTACGTTGATCAGGTAAAATTCGGATACCCTCACGCCCGGTTTCCAGACCGGCTGCCGATTGGTACTGCCGATTCAATTGAACATGCTGATGCGCCAGGTCTGAAGGCATTCTGGCAGCGTGAGTATATTCCTGCTCATGCCACAATAGTGGTGGTCGGAGATTTTGAACCGCAGGCCGTCGAAGCGGCAATTCGCAATCATTTTGCCGATTGGCAGGCGGCCATTGTCGCGAAAGAGCTTCAACCTTCAGCTGGTCCAATCGATGTTCGCGATAAGGGCCGCGGCACAGTCTTCATAGATCCCGCGCTAAGCGAACGCGTGGTGATTAGCCGGAATACGCGCTGGGAGGATGAGCCCGATACGCTGGCAAATCGCCGAGAAGACCTTTTGCAATCTATCGGTTACGGTGTGATCAACCGTCGCCTGCTGCGCCGCACTCGCGAGCAAAGAGCGCCATTCCGCGCCGCCAGTTACGGCACATCGAATGTTTTTCGCGCCGCCAAGGCCAGCAGCATCGCCATCGATACCGTCGATGGAAAGTGGCAGGCTGGCTTACGCGCCGCGGCGGCTGAATATCGCCGGGCGCTGGCCTCTGGCTTTACCCAGCCAGAGATTGCCGAGCAGATCGCCAATCTGCGCAATGCAGCCCGCAATGCGGCGGCGGCGCAGGATACGCGCTCGAACGGCGATCTAGTCAACGCGGCAATCACCCTGCTGCGCGACGAACGCGTGCCATCGCGGCCCAGCGAAGGGCTTGCAAGATTGGAGGCCTTCATCCCGGCGATCACACCTAAATCCGTCTTGAGCGCGGTGCGGCGCGATATGGTGAAGCTCGACAATCCGCTAATCCGTTTTTCCGGTCGGCGTAGTCCCGAAGGCGGCGAAGCGGCGATCCGCGATACCTGGAAACAGGCGATGCGTGCGCCCTTGATGCGGCAAGGCGAAGCGGTGCAAGCCGAATTTGCCTATACCCACTTTGGCATTGATGGAACGGTTGCGTCAGACAGTCGCGAAACCAGTTTCGGCATTCGCACGCTGCGTTTTGCCAACGGCGTGCGGCTGAACCTGCGCCATACCGATATTGAAAAGGACAGAGTCCTTGTCCAGATGAGCCTTGATGGCGGAGCAATGCTCAACACCAAGGAAAATCCGCTAGCGACAGCGATGATGGACGACTTTGCCGCAGGCGGGCTCGGCAAGCATTCGCAGGACGATATCCAGTCGCTGCTCGCCGGACGCACTGTCAGATTGGCCGTTAACACATCGGCGGAAAGCTTCGCCACTCTGGCAGGCACCACCCCGGCTGACCTTGAACTGCAACTTCAACTGCTCGCGGCCTATGTCACCGATCCCGGCTATCGGCCCGAGGGGCAAACGCTGTATTACAACGGCATCAACACCTATTTTGCCAGGTTGAAATCGACCCCTGGTGACGCTTTGGGCGCCAGCCAAGGCGGCATAGTCAGCGATAATGATCCTCGCTTCACGCTTCAGCCGGTCGAAGCATTCCGAAGCCAGACATTTGCCAAGCTCAAGGCGGCAATTGCTGACCGTCTGGCAGGAGGCGCGATAGAGATTGGTGTGGTGGGCGATATTGATGAGGCGGCGGTGATCACTGCGGTTGCCCGTACTTTTGGCGCTTTGCCGCCGCGCGAGGCAGAATTCCGCGTCTATGCTGATAACCGCGTGCGCAGGTTAACCGCCGACCGAACTCGGCGGACAATCACCCACAACGGCTCCGCCGATCAAGCCATCGTCCGACTGATTTGGC
>JANNZB010000712.1:0-1741 GCA_031410395.1 Novosphingobium sp. | reverse complement strand
TGCCGACGGCAGTGAAGTCCTTCAATGCATCGTAAGGCAGGGTCGGATACACCACCGGGTAGATTCCCATGGTGCCGGTGTTGCCGAGAAAAATCGTGTAGCCATCATTGGGCTGCTTGGCGGCGAACTCGGCCCCGACGATGCCGCCGGCGCCACCCTTGTTTTCGATCACCATTGGCTGGCCGAGATATTCGGCCAGTTTGGGCTGGATCACGCGCGCGATGAAATCGAGGTTGCCGCCTGGCGGGAAGGGCACGACGAACGTGATCGGGCGGTTCGGGTAAGGCTGTGCGACGGCGTTTGTCACCGGGGCTACGATCGCGGCCAGCAACAGGGCGTGAAGCAACGAGCGAAACAATGTATTCATGACTCCTCCCGGCAAAGGCTGTGTCGTTTTGATTGTTCGCCGATCGTCCGAAGCCTCTTCACGGGCGATCGCAGCGAAAAGCATAGCATCGGGCCGGATATTGTCGCTGACGAAGAACTGCCGGGCGGACCGGCACGGCACCCGTCAACCGGCAAATGCGCCGCCGCAAATAAAACAGTTGCATAGCTAATCAATATCCGGTACACTCCGCTCCATGTTCGATCACTGCCTCTACTTCAACACCTCCGTCCTGGCCCGTCTGGTGGACAAGGAATGGTCGCGTGCCTTCAAGCCCTTCGGCCTGACGCCGCCGCAGGGTTTCATGTTGCGCCTGATCCTGGGCCGGCCGGGCCTGTCGCAGTTCGAGCTTGCGGACGACCTCACGATCGCGCGCCCGACCGCGACGCGCCTGCTCGACGGCCTGCAGGCCCTGCAACTGGTGGAGCGCAGGAGCACCGAGGCGGACGGCCGGCATTGGGCGATTTATCCGACGGCGAAGGCTCAAGACATACATGACGCCCTCAACGCCGCCAGCGGCACGGTAACCAAACGGATTCAACGACACATCGGAAAGGAGAACTTCGACGACACGGTAAGCAAGGTAAAGAATGTCTGTACGGCCCTCAGGTGAAATTTTTTTGCCCAATTAGTTGCATAACTAACCAATTAAAGGAATCAACATGCCCATTCTCAACGTCAAAGTCAGCCAACCCGCCAGCGCAGCCATGACGGCTGCCATTTCCGAATCCCTGCTCGAACTGACGACGCGCATCCTGCACAAGCGGCGCGACCTGACCTCGATTGCGATCGACTACGTCGCTCCCGAACACTGGGTCGTCGGCGGCAGTTCGCTGGCGCAGCAAGGGAAAAACAGCTTTTACTTCGACATCAAGGTGGTGGACGGCACTAACACCAAAGATGAGAAGGCGCAGTACATCTCGGAATGCTTTGCCGCATTCGACGCCCTGCTGGCGCCGCTACATCCCGAGAGCTACATCCACGTGCAGGACGTTCGCGCCGAGGCTTATGGTTTTGGCGGGCTGACGCAGGAGCACCGGTATATCAAGGCAAGACTGTGAAACCCTACTATGCATTAAATGCATAACATGACCTGAACCCGGCCTTGGACAAGGCGAGGCCACAAGCCTAAGCTGTGCCTTTTGATCGTCCATCAGGAGCTTTTCATGTCGCCCAACTCCGGCGCAGTCACTACTGCACTCCCTCAGTCGCCAGTTCATCATCCGCTGCCTTCTTACCTGCAAGCCGACAACCTCGGCCCCTGGGGCAACTATCTGCAGCAGGTCGATCGCGTCATTCCGCACCTGGGCAGCCTGGCGCGCTGGGCTGAAACGCTGAAGCGGCCCAAGCGCATCC
>JANNZB010000711.1:0-1892 GCA_031410395.1 Novosphingobium sp. | reverse complement strand
CGCTGCTGGACAACTTCGAATGGTTACAAGGTTACAAACCCCATTTCGGTCTGGCCAGTGTAGATCTCACTACGTTCGAACTAAAGCTCAAGCCCAGCGCCGCAATATACGGGCGCATCGCGCGCCGTGGCCGTGTGTAATTCCGACAATGGTGTAAAAAGCAGTTTCCGAATCCAGCAGTGTCCGGCTGAGTCTGCGTCCCGCGCTGTCCGGCAGGGACGAGGGCGCGGTGACTGTCAGAAACCTTTAATACTAGGCCATCGGGCAATGACCCGTGGCTATACGATCAGACCAAACGGCTTTTCGGAGAGTGGCATGACCAGTATGATCATCCGATTGCTCGGCCCCGCAGCCATCTGCCTGCTGGTTCCAGGCGTGGCCTTTGCACAAACGCGGTCTCAGATGGACGCCGTGGCCGATCCTGATGCACGCGCCGAGAGCATCTTGCGCCAGATGACGCTGGATGAGAAAATCGCGATGGTGAATGGCACCTTCGGCTCGGCAATCGAAAAGGCGTCCCCCACTGATAGGCGCATCGGCGCGGGACATATCCCCGGGGTCGCCCGCCTTGGTGTGCCCGACCTGTTCGAGACCGACGCCAGCCTGGGCATCGGCAACCTCCACGAAATGCGCAAGGGCGATGTTGCTACGGCGCTGGCCTCGAGCCTGATGACGGCGGCCAGCTTCGATCCGGCGATCGCCTATGCGGGCGGTGCGATGATCGGGTCGGAATCACGGGCCAAAGGGTTCAACATCCTGCTGGCCGGCGGCTCCAATCTGGTGCGCGATGCGCGCAATGGGCGCAACTTCGAATATCTGAGCGAGGACGTGCTGCTTACCGGGCGCATGGCGGGCGAGAGCATTCGCGGCATTCAGATCAATGACATCATCTCGACGATCAAGCATTTCACGCTGAATGCTCAGGAAACTGGTCGCAATGTGCTCGATGCGCGCATTCCAGAAGCCGCGTTGCGTGAAAGTGACCTGCTGGCGCAGCAGATCGGTATGGAGATCGGCCATCCCGGATCGGTGATGTGCGGCTATAACCAGATCAACGGTCATTATGCGTGCGAAAACGCCTTTCTGCTCAACGATGTACTCAAGCACGACTGGGGCTTTCGCGGCTGGGTTATGTCGGACTGGGGAGCGATCCATTCCACGCTCAAGGCAGCGCTGGCGGGCGTTGATCAGGAATCGGGGCAGGAACTCGACACGCAGATCTTCTTTGGCACCCCGCTCAAGACGGCGGTGCAAAGTGGCAAGGTTCCGCTGGCAAGGCTGGACGAAATGGTGCGTCGCATTCTGCGCACGATGGTCGCGTATAACCTGCTTGATCACCCCACGCCTGCCGAGCCGCAGTCCATCGATTATGCCGCCCACGCCCTTGTCACGCAGCAGGCGGCGGAAGCGGGCATTGTCTTGCTGAAGAACCGCCGCAACCTCTTGCCGATGGCGGCCAGTGCCAAGCACATTCTGTTGGTGGGTGCCCACGCCGATGTCGGCGTGCTGTCGGGCGGGGGCTCCTCACAGGTTTATCCGGTGAGCGGCATTGCGCTGTCCTTCCCGATGCCTGGTGATCCAGCGGGCGATGCCATCAAGGTGTTCTACCACAAGTCCTCGCCGCTAGAAGCCATGCGCGCCCGCGCGCCTGCAGCGCAGGTCAGCTATCTCGACGGATCGGACGTTGCAGCGACAGCCGCCGCTGCTGGGCAGGCCGACATCGTGCTGGTCTTTGCGCAGCAATGGCGCCGCGAGGGGGCCGACGTGGAGAGCCTGACTTTACCTGACCAGCAGGATAAGCTGATAGCGGCAGTTGCGGCGGCCAACCCAAAAACTGTTGTCGTGCTTGAAACCGGTGGGGCTGTGCTGATGCCGTGGCTCGACCAGGTCGG
>JANNZB010000710.1:0-4012 GCA_031410395.1 Novosphingobium sp. | reverse complement strand
CATCGGTTGCGATTGCTGCGAGTGGCGGGGCTGCGAGCGGCGGAGCGCAATCTGCGGCGAGCGATGTTGCACTGGCCAAGGGCAAACGCGCGCTTGATCGAAGCGACGGAGTTGGGGCAGAAATAGCCTTCAAGGACGCGCTGAAATCCGGTGCATCGCGCCAGGCGGTCGCCGCAGGAATGGGCGAGGCACTGCTTGACCAGAACAAGCGCACCGATGCCCGTGCCTGGCTCGCCCCGGCCAAATTCGCTTCAGATGACGCTCTGCGCGGCTTGCGTATGCTGTCGCGGATTGAGATCGCCGATGGTCACCTCGCGGCGGCGGGGATTGCGCTCGACCGGGCGCTGGCGATCAATGACAAGAGCTCTGAGGTCTGGGTCGACATTGCCCAATTGCGCTATCGCGGCGGCGAACAGGTGCAGGCAGTTGATGCGGTTGACCGTGCGATAGCGGCCGATGCCGGCAATGTCCGTGCACTCGAATTTCGCGGGCTTATTGTTCGCGATCAGTTTGGCCCGGCGGCAGCGCTGCCTTGGTTTGAAGCTGCTTTGCTGAAGGCCCCGAATGACGGCACTATCCTTGGCGATTATGCGGCTACATTAGGCGATCTGGGTCGGGCACGGCAGGTGCTGGCGGTGACGCGCCGGATGATTGATCTCGGCGCGCAAACCCCCAAGGCACTCTATCTGGAAGCAGTGCTGGCTGCTCGAGCGGGCAATGGTTCGCTCGCTCGGTCGCTGCTCAACAAGGCAGGGCCGGGGGCAATTTCCAGTCCGGCTGGGTTGCAATTTGATGGCGTACTGCATCTGCAAGCGGGCAACCCCTTGCTCGCGGCCCAGAGCCTCTCCCGGCTTGCTGATATTCAACCTTATAACGAGCGTGCGCAACTGCTGCTCGCGCGGGCGCTTTATGCAAATGGTCAGCAGGCGCAACTGGTTGAACGATTTGGCATGGCTGCACGGCACGAGGGCGCTTCAGCCTATCTGTTGACGCTGGTTGGTCGTTCGCTCGAAGATATTGGGCGCCGCTACGATGCCGCTTACATGTTCGACCGCGCCGCCGCAGCACGAACCGCTGGGCTTGTGCTTGTGGCTCCGGCTCAAGGCGTAAATTCAGGCGATACCGATAACCGGGGGTATGCAGCGGCAATCACCGTGCGCGCGCAATTCGCAAATGGCCGGTTCGATGATGCCGTGGGCACCGCAGACCGTTTGCGGTCAGACTTCCCCGGCATGGGCGCGGCTGAGGTACTGGCGGGCGACGCATCTTTTGCGCGCGGACGTTATGAACTGGCCCTTGCCCGTTATGGCGTGGCTTCGCAGGTGCGCACCGACGACGCCATGCTTTCACGCCTCGTGATTTCCGCTGCACTGGCTGGCAGACGGGGTGCAGCGGCGGGCAAACTCGAAGCCTATTTTGGTGCGAACCCGCAAAGTCGCACTGCGGCGCGGCTTGCTGCTGACCATGCCGGTTCGATCGGCCAGTGGGAACGCGCGCGCTTGTTGCTTGAACACTTGCGCCGCACCGGTGGTGGCCGCGATGTGCGGCTTTTGTCCGACCTTGCCTATGCCCAGATGCAGCTTGGCGACAGCGAAGCTGCGCGGGCCACTGCTGCTGCTGCTTGGAGCCTTCAGCGTGCCAGCCCGGTTGCGTCGCAGGCGTGGGGTGCGGCCTTGGCAGTCAACGCCAAGCAAAGCCCACTGGCGACATCATTGCTCGCACGGGCAAAGCATCCCTAATCGGGGTGCTTGCGATTATAACTTATCGAACGCCACAGCGCGAGACCGATCAGCACCGCGCCAACCAGGCCCGTGACCACATCGGGTATTTCAACCAACACCGAAGAAAGCATAATCGCGCCAAGCGCCAGAATCGCCCAAAATGCGCCGTGTTCAAGGTACAGATACTGTGCCAGCGTTCCCTCGCGGACCAGAACCACGGTCATCGTCCGAACGAACATTGCGCCAATCGATAGGCCAAGTGCGATCACAACCATGTTGTTCGATAGCGCGAAGGCGCCGATTACGGCATCAAAGCTGAAGCTGGCATCAAGCACATTGAGGTAGATGAAACCGCCCAGCCCGGCCTTTACTGCCGCACCCGCCAGCTTTGCCTGCTCTTCTCGCGTTTGCAGAAGGTTCCCCACGCCGCTGACCAGGATGAAAGTCGCAATGCCAAGTACTGCGGCGGTCAGAAAGGTTAGCGCCTCTTGGGGGGGCAGCCCATATGATATGGCGACAACGCAAAGCAACACGGCAACGATTTCAATCGCTGGCAAGGCAGCAAAACGTGCAAGCCGGTGTTCGATCATGCCGATCCAGTGCAGTTCTTTTTCTTCGTCAAAGAAGAATTCCAGACCAACCATGGTCAGAAATGCGCCGCCGAACCCAGCTATTCCGGTGTGCGCGGAGGATACCAGCTGTTCGTAACGTGCTGGATCTTCGAGCGATAACCGTATTGCGTCGACCGGCCCGATGCCCGCAGCAATGGCCACGATAGCGAGCGGAAAAGCGATATACATGCCATATACGGCGATGAGCATACCCCAAGTGAGGAACCGCTTTCGCCAGACCTCATCCATGTCTTTGAGCACTTTGGCATTGACCACGGCGTTATCGAAACTCAGCGACACTTCCAGGATCGCCAGAACGAGGACTGTCCACACCACCTTGCCCATGGTCACCAGCGAACCGCCCTGCGACCAGCCATACCATCCCGCCAGCATAAAACAGCCGATAGCAAACAGGATTGAACCCTTGAAATGACGTAACACTATAAAACTTCCTGCTATTTCGGCTGATAGGTTTGTTCGTGACCGGGAAAGGTCCGTGCGCGCACTTCCTCAGCATAGCGCGCCGCTGCGCCAGCGATGGTCTCGGCGATTTCTTCGTAGCGTTTGACAAAGCGGGGCACGCGCTCAAACATCCCGAGCATATCTTCGGTGACCAGCACCTGCCCATCGCATTGCGCCGAAGCACCGATACCGATCGTCGGAATTTCGAGTGACTGCGTCAGCGCAATGGCAATCGGTTCGAGCACGCCCTCCACCACAACCGCGAAAGCCCCGGCGGCAGCGACAGCCTTGCCGTCAGATACGATCTTGGCGTGTTCTTCCTGCGTTTTTCCGCGTGCGCCATAGCCGCCGAGTACGTTAACCGCCTGTGGGGTTAGGCCAATGTGGGCCATCACCGGGATGCCGCGCTTGGTCAGGAACGCGATCGTTTCAGCCATCGCCTCGCCGCCTTCAAGTTTCACCGCAGCGCAGCCGGTTTTGGCCATGATCCGGCTCGCCGAGGAAAATGCCTGCTGCGGCGAAGCTTCATAGGTGCCGAACGGCATGTCGACGATCACCACGCTGTGATAGGAACCACGGACAACCGCTGCACCGTGCGCACACATCATATCGAGTGTCACCGAGAGCGACGAAGGCAAGCCATAAATTACCTGACCCAGCGAATCCCCGACCAGCAGCATATCGCAATGCGGATCAAGCAATTGCGCCTGTCGCGCAGTATAGGCGGTGAGCATGACCAGCGGGTCTTTGGTCACCCCATCAAACTTGCGGCGCTTGATTGCGGGCACAGTGAGCCGCTTCATTGGCGCGGGCGTGGGGTTGGCCCGGCTGGTAGAAGTATCGAGTTGGAAAGTTGAAGACATGTTGCGCCTTCTAGCGGCGGAAACGAGACTGGGGAAGGGCGGCTTTTACCGCTTGCCATCGCGTTACGGGACGCTAGCTTCGCCGCCATGGATAATTCGTTCGAGGAACATGTATGTTTGGTCGCGTAAAATCGCTCGATGCCATTTTGGCGACAGCAGAAAAGAAGTCGCTGCATCGATCACTCGGTGCGTTTCAGCTAACGATGCTTGGGGTGGGCGGTATAATCGGCACCGGTATTTTCGTGCTGACCGCTGAGGCTGCACAGAAGGCCGGACCGGGCATGATGTGGAGCTTCGTGATTGCCGGACTCGTCTGCGCGGTTGCAGCATTGTGCTATGCCGAATTGGCGTCAAT
>JANNZB010000709.1:0-19998 GCA_031410395.1 Novosphingobium sp. | reverse complement strand
TCAGCCGCTGGGCGATGACCTTGGAAAGCAGTTCGGAAGCTGAAGCCTCTTTGGGGCTGGCGAAGTAATCGGGCATTGGCCAGTACATCGCATAGAACGCCTGATCCTTGCGGCCGTTATGGGTGAACACATAAGGGGTTTCACGCCCAACGGGCACGCTCACGCGCGGCTGTTGCAGCATCTGCGGCTTGAGCGCTGGCCCGGCGCCGAAGGTGCGCGCGACGGCAGCAATGGCTTTGTCCGGAGCAATATCACCAACGATGGTGATCGCCGCCGGGGCGGCAAGCTGCGCCGCCCATAAAGCCTTTAGATCGCCTGGCTTGGTCGCGGCAAGATCGGCATCGCTGGGCAGATCAGCATAGCGATTGTCATTGCCAGTCAGCACAAGTCCCTTTGCCCGAACGAAGGCGAGCGTGGCGTTGCCGCCGAGCTGATTGGCATACATCGGCGCGGTTGCCTTTACCTTTTCCTCCATTTCAGGACGGAAACCGGGATCGCGCGCATAGGCGGTGAGGAGCTCCAGTTGGGCATCAAGGTCCGCCGGGCGGGTCACGCCACCAAGGACAGTCGACAAAGGTGCTTCGCTTGGCGCGATGGAAATAACCTTGCCAGCGGTTTCCGCCCATTGCTGGATCTGTGAAAGTGAGGCCTTGGCCGTGCCGCCATAAATCATCTGATCATTGGCCCACATGACATGGGCAAGCGCGGGCGCAGTTGCTGCGCGGCCGCCACCCAGCGCGACATTCACGCGGACCGAATCCTTGGCGAATGCCGTCTGCTTGACCACCAGCCGCGTGCCGTTTGCAAAGCGGACGTTGGTCGTGCCCAGCGCAGCGTCCACGCTGCGGCTGGCGACCACGCCGGGTTTGCCCCAATCGCCATAGGGCCAGTTAAAGGCTACTTCGGCCTGGCGTGCTTCGATCGGCTTGGCGAGTGCAGTGGTGAAGGCCTCGCTCAGCGCGGCTTCGCCTGCCGGGCCAGCTTTGGCCGAGCGAAACAGCACTGGCTTGCGGCCGTTGAATGCAGTTTGCAGGGCTTGCATGACGGTGGCGGGTGTAGCAGCGTCGATCACCGGGCCAGCGAGGGCAAGGTCTTGCGCAGGGCTGGAAACCACCCTGTCCTTGAGCGTCGCCTCGGTCAAAGCATCGGCCAGCGCGGCACTGGTCCGGGTAGTGGCGGCGTCGTTCCGCGCCTGAAGCTGGGTTTTGAAGATCTTTGCCGCACGTGCCAGTTCGCCCGCGCTGATCCCGTCGCGCATCAGCTGGCGTTGTTCGGTAATCGCCGCATCGAGCGCGGTGCGCCAGGTTTCTGGTGGCGATATCACTTGCATCTGCGTGAAGCTGCTATCGTGGGCGAAATTATCATCGGCGCCGATCTGGGCGACAACAAACGGTGATCCAGGCTTGGCAGCGCGATCACCCAACCGGTTGTTGAGCACGGTAAAGCCGAGTTCGCGCAGCAGCCTTTCGCTCTGGGTAGCTTTGGTGTCAGCCCGCAGGTCAGGCTGTCCCGGCCAGTTCAGCACCATATAGTCTGGCGCACCTTCGCCGGTGAGTTCCGCAACGCTGCGGCTGGGGGCAAGTTTGCCGGGGTTCAGAACATCGGCGGGGCCAACCGGCTTCCAATCTGAAAAGCGTTCGCGGATGTCCTTTTCCATCGCCACCGGATCAATATTGCCAACAACTACCACCGTGGCGTTATCAGGCCGGAAGTTCGCTTGATACAGGCGGCGCAGGCGTTCAGCGGTTGCACTCTTCAACGCATCTATGGTGCCAATCGGGTGGCGCAGAACATGGCGCGTACCTTCTGCTGCGAGCGCTTGCTGCACCTTGTATCCGCGATAGCCCAAGGTATCACGCAGACGTTCTTCGGACAGCACCACACCCTTTTCGGCTTCGATTAGCGCTGGTTCGAGCTTCAGGTTGCTGGCAATCTCGCGGAAAATCAGCATGCCGTCGGCAATAGAACTGGCATCATTGTTGGTGAAATCGAACTGATAAATGATCCGGTCATAAAAGGTCGAGGCATTGGTATCAGCACCAAAGCGCAGGCCGTGCCGCTGGAGCATTCGCACCACATCGCCGTCGGCAATCTTGGAGCTGCTACGGAAGGACATGTGTTCAAGGAAATGCATCAGCCCCTGCTCGTCATCGCGCTCGATCGATGAGCCGGCACCGATCAGCATGCGGATGGAAACGCCGGTGCTGGGGGTTTCATTATGCTGGATGGCATAGCGCATGCCATTGGGCAGCACGCCAAAGCGCACGGCAGGATCAGCGGCAATGTCCGATGTGTCCTGCGGCCAGACCCCGGCTTTGGCGGGCGTGGTTTGCGCCGTCAGCGGCGCGCAAAGCGCGAGCAGGGCGGGGCTGATCAACAGGGCAAGACGGTGCGGCTTCATCAGGCGGTATCTCCGGTGGAATGTGTATTGCGCGCTAAACTATTTGCGTGACGGAAAAAGGTCCAGTCCATTAACCGCCGTTGTGGCCTGACGAAATGCGCCAACCGATGTTTGGACGGTCAGCTTGTGCTCTCCGGGAACCACAGGCGCGGTTGCGCGTTGACCAAGGACCTTTAACCAGACCTTAGGATCGCAACTCATGTCGAACCACGATGAAAATACTGTCACACTAAACACTTTGATCGCCACCCTGATCGACAGTGTGGAGGGTTATGAGAAATCAGCCAGCGAGGTTGACAACCAGCGCTATGCACAGATGTTTATGGCACGCGCACAGGAACGGAAGCAAGTTATCACAGGGCTGCAGGGTGCTGTTGCTGCGCTAGGCGGAAACCCTGAGGATGACGGATCGGTGATGGGAACAATTCATCGCGCGTTTCAGTCGTTGCGCGAAGCGGTTTCGACTAATGATGACACGGCCATTGTTGCCGAGATCGAGCGCGGCGAAGATTATCTCAAGGGTAAGTTCGAGATGGCACTCGAGAGCGATATGCTCGATGCAGCGTCCCGCCAAGCGATCACAGCCGCCTGGCAATCGGTGAAGACTGGTCATGACGAAATGTCCCAGCTGAAGCACGAACTGGTCGGCAAATAATCAGCGTTTAGACGCCGTCGATCCCGGAGCGCTCAAGTTTGGGGGCTCCGGGTATTCGAAGTGTTTTGTCCAATTTCTGCCTGCACTGGTCAGATGACTCTCCCTCGCAATTGGCATCGCTTGCGCGCACCCGTTTCATCCTGTACACATGTTCAGCACAGATAAGATACCGGGAGAGACGACTATGGCGAGCGCCGCCACGACCACACGCCTCCGCTTTGAGGCGATCAAGCCGCGCATCGGCGCGCGGGTGCTCAATTCGAAGGAAGAGCTGCTTTCAGGCGAGATTTCCGACGAGATTATGGCACTGCTTGAAGATCGCGGTGTGCTGTTGTTCCCGGCGGTCGATTTCAGCGATGACGATCAGGTGAAGTTTTCAAATTCGCTCGGGGGCACTGCGCTTGAGATTGGTGAGGTCGAACAGAGCGCGGTGTTCAAGGTCAGCCTTGACGAAAAGATCAACAATGCTGTCGCCGAATACCTCAAGGGCTCGCTCTATTGGCACATCGACGGCACGATGAACTCGTTGCCAATCCGCGCCTCGATGCTCACGGCAAAAGTGCTCGCGCCCGAAGGCGGCGACACGTTGTTCGCCAATACCGCCACATCCTATACTGATCTGCCCGAAGCCCGGAAGGCCGAACTGGAAGGTTTGCGCGTGGTCCATTCTCTGTGGCGCTCGCAGCTTTATCACACGCCCGAACCAACAATGCAGCAGCTGGATGATTGGCAATCAAAGGGTGAGGCCGAGCTGCCGCTGGTGGTGACAAACGGCAATGGCAAGAAGTCGATGGTGCTCGGTAACACCGCGCATTACGTCAAGGGCCTTGATCCCAAGGATAGCTACAACCTGCTCAATAGCTTGCGCGAATTCTCCACCAGTGAAGCCTATAGGTACCAGCATGTCTGGACCGTGGGCGATACCGTGATGTGGGACAACCGCACTTCGCTGCACAAGGCGACCCCCTATGATCCTTACTGCGGCCGCATGATGCACCGCACGATCATCAAGGGCGGCGAGGCTTGGGAAGCTTCGGCTTTTTAGAGGCGCTTGCGCGGCGCACTTTCGCTAAAATTCTAATGCAGCGCATCGGCAGGTGCTGGCCCAGCGAGGCCAAGCTGCTGCCTGCGCATCATCATCACTACTGGTAGCGTCACCACCGCCAGCATGCAGCACATCCAGAACGCATCGATGGTTGATACCATCATCGCCTGACGCCCAACCTCACCCATCAACCGCGCAAGCGTGGCGGTGCTGTCAAAGTCCAGATCGGGCCTTGTCATCTGCAGCATCGGATTATCGGGCCGCAGACCTTCCTCCAGTCGCGCTGACACCTGCGCCGTTGCGTGCTGTGACATCAACTGAATCACCGAAATTCCAAGCGCGTTGCCGACGTTGCGGGTCAGCGCGAAAATCGCCGCCGCTTCGTTGCGGAACTGCGGTTGTAGCGTTGAGAAGGCCAGCGCCGAAAGCGGCGAAAGCAGCATACCGCCCGACAGTCCCTGAAGCGTGCCCGCGATAATGATCGGGCCTTCGTCCGTCGCCAGCGAAAGCTGCGAAAACAGATAGAGGCTGACGACCGACAAACCCAGCCCGCACAGTAACAAAATTCGCGCATCTATCCGCGTCAGCGACCGCGTGACGATCAGCAGGCCGATGATCGTGCCCCCCGCGCGCGGCAGATTGAGGATGCCGAATTTGAACGGCGTGTACCCCAGAAGTCCCTGCGACATTGTTGTCAGGATCGGGCTGCTGGCAAACACGATAATGCCGATCACCGCACCGACTATGCAGGCCAGCGCGAAGTTTCGATCCTTGAACAGCGCCGCGCGGACAAAGGTATTGCGCCGCGTCAGCATGTGCACCAGCGTCAGGTATAGCCCAAGCAGGGTCAGCCCCAGTTCGAAAACAACCTCGCCTGAATCAAACCAGTCTTTGGCCTGGCCGCGATCCATCATCAGCTGAAACGCGCCGATGAACAGGGTGAGGGTGCCAAACCCGGTCCAGTCAAACTTGCCGATGTGTTTGTCTCTGGTCTCATAATGGCTCATCACCACCGCGATTGTCGCCATGATGCCGATCGGCAGGTTGATCAGGAATACCCAGCGCCACGAATAGTTTTCGGTCAGCCAGCCGCCCAGCGTCGGTCCGATAAGCGGGCCCAACATCGCGCCAAGACCGGCATAGGCCATGGCGGTGGGCTGCTTTTCGGGCGGATTGATATCGAGCAGCGTGGCCTGACCCAAAGGGATCAGCCCCGCGCCGCAGATTCCCTGGATCAGCCGCATCAGCACCATGAATTCAAGCCCGCGCGCAATCCCGCAGCCGAGCGATGCCAGCGTGAAACCGATTACCGAAAGCGTCATCACCTTCTTGCGGCCAAACCGGCTGGCCAGCCAGCTCGCCAGCGGCATCATGATGGCGCTGGCAATAAGGTATGAGGTGAGCACCCAGACAATGCTGTCGGGTGTCGCCGCCAGCCCTGCCTGCATATGCGGCACTGCGACAATGGTGATCGTAATGTCGATCGTGACAATCAGTGTGGTTCCCATCACCGACGCGGTGATCAGCGCCTTGCGAGCGGGAGTTGGGAAGAGCATTTGGGCCGGCATTTGCCGCGCTGATAATAAGCTATGCTATTAATTGCAAGCTCGGTGACGCCAGGGCACTGGGGGAACATGAGTGAAGTCAGCCCAGCATATAGACTGCACTATTCCCCCCAGCATTTCACTCCGCGGCTTGACGCTGGATCGTGCGCCCCCATAGCGTGCGAGCCAGCGGACCAAGCCGCAGGGGGACGATGAATGAACGCGAAAACAGGCGGCGCGGGCTCAGTAGGTTCAGGCCCAGCGAGCGCAGGCCCAGTGACCGCAAGCCCGGTAACCGCAAGCCATGAGTGGCGCAAATACCCGATGCTGCCGCTCGCCGCCGCGCTCGGCTATGCCACCTGCGTCATCCATATCTATGGGCTTGGAGTCTATATTGATCCGATAGCTAAGGAGTTCGGCTGGAGTCGCGCAGCGGTAACGGTCGGGCTAACGATCTCCACTGCGCTTCAGGCATTCGCGGCAATCCCGATTGGTCTGGCGGTGGATCGGTTTGGTCCGCGCAAACTGGCCCTGATCGGCGTTGCACTGACCTGCGCGGCCTTCGCCAACCTTGGCAATGCCACCGGTGATAAAGGCAACTGGTACCTGATATGGATCATCATGTCGCTGGCGTCGCTACCGACTCAGGCGACGATTTGGACCAGCGCAGTCGCCTCCCGCTTTACCGCCTCGCGCGGTCTGGCGCTTGCCGTTACGCTGTGCGGAGCATCGGTGGCGCTGATCTTATTCCCTTGGCTCGGAGCGCGGCTGATCGCCGATCATGGCTGGCGGCAGGCAATGCGGATCGAAGCGGTGATCTGGGTAGCCATTGCCTGGCCACTGGTGTTCCTGCTGTTCCGGGGGGCGAAGGATGGGGCGAAGAAACAGGGTAGTTCCACCCCGGAACTGGCTAAAGTGCTCGGCGGCATTCCGCTGCGGCAGGGGCTTCGCTCCATGGTGCTGCTGCGATTGATGCTGGTTGCCCTGCTGTTCACGTTCGCGATGATCGGGCTCAACGTTCATTTTCCGCTTATGCTCAAAGCGCAGGGCTATGATCCACTTGGCGCCGCCGGCGTGGCATCGCTGATCGGCTTTGCCTCGGTGCCCGGGCGCATTGGCACCGGCCTGCTGCTCGACCGGTTTCGTGCCTCTTTGGTCGGCGCGGCAGCATTCATGCTGCCCGCCGTGGCCTGCATTGCGCTGCTGTTTGGCGGCGGCACCCCGTTGAGCGCGCTGGTTGCAGCGGCATTTATCGGCTTCACGCTGGGTGCGGAGGTTGACGTGCTGGTGTTCCTTACCACGCGGCATTTTGGCCTGAAGAACTTCGGCGGCTTTTATGGCGGGGTGCTGGCTGCGCTGTCCGTCGGCACCGCTTTTGGCCCGTTGGCGGCGGCGCGGGTGTTTGATCTTCAGGGCAACTACGACGCGTTTTTGTGGCTGACCGTGGCCTTCATGCTGGTGAGCAGCGTGGCGCTGGTCAGCCTGCCGCAGCCGCCCGACCAATTGCCCGAAGGCTGATCGCAATGGCGAGCTTCAGCGAAATCGCGCGCGGGTTTTACCTCGAAGGCCTGCTGGTTGACGGCGACGACATCTGGTTCACCGATGTTACCGTTGGCGGCGTGCGGAACCTGCGAACCGGCCAGACCGTGCTTCCCGGCAGGAAAATGATTGGCGGGTTGCTGCTCAATGACGATGGCAGTCTGCTGGTCGCCGGGCTCGGCGGGATCGAATGGGTCAACCCGGAAAGCGGCGCACAAGGCATTCTGGTCAGCGGCATCGACGGCGCTAACGAAATGCGCTGCGATGGCGCGGGCGGTGTCCTGTTCGGCACGATTGACTTGCCGGCAATTCTGCAGGGCCGCAAACCTGGCACCAGCTCAATCCGACGGCTGGCGAAAGATGGTTGCATGTCCGTGCTGCGCGAAGGCCTGACCTTCGCCAATGGCCTGTCGCTGAGCCCCGATGGCAAGACACTATTTTTCAACGAAAGCTTTGCCGCCGTGCGCAGCTTTGCGGTCAGCACTGATTTCACGCTCGGCGAAATGGCGACGATGATCGAGAAATACGATTGCGATGGCATGGCGCTCGATGTGGCGGGTAACGTGTGGATCTGCGGCTTTGCCAGCGATTACCTGCTGTGCCTTTCGCCGCAAGGCCGCGAGCTTGACCGGATCGTGCTTCCTGGCTCGGCTTGCACCAATCTGCGTTTCGGCGGCGAGGATATGCGTGATCTGTTCGTTACGATTGTTGATCCCGCCGCAGCGCAAAAGCTGGCCGAGGGTGTGCCGCTGACCGAGCAAAGCTCGGTGCTATATAGGACGCGCGCACCTGTTGCCGGAGCGCCGATTGCCCGTACGGAGTTCACCCTGACATGAGCCAGCCAACCGTTGCCATAGTCACCGGATCGAGCCGCGGGGCAGGGCGGGGGATCGCCATTGCCCTGGGCGGGCATGGCTGCACGGTCTATGTCACCGGACGCTCCGAGAAATCGGGGGACGCAGCATTGCCCGGCACGATCTATCAGACTGCCGAGGCCGTCACAGCGGCGGGCGGCAGGGGGATTGCCGTGCGCTGCGATCATGGTGATGACGATCAGGTGCAGGCGCTGATGGCACAGGTGATCGCCGAACAGGGCCGCATCGACATTCTCGTCAACAACGCCTGCGCTATCCACGATCAGCTTAACGCTCCGGGTAATTTCTGGGAAAAGCCGCTGGCGATCGGCAAGATGATTGATGTCGGGGTGCGGTCAGGCTTTGCCGCGACATGGCTGGCTGCCCCGGTGATGATCAAGCAGCCCCGCGCGCTGGTGATTTTCACGTCCTCCCCCGGCGCGGCGCACTATTGCTTTGGCCCGGCCTATGGCGCGCACAAGGCGGGGGTAGACAAGATGGCAGCCGATATGGCGGTCGATTTCCGCAATGCGGGGAGCAATGTCGCCGCCGTCTCGATCTGGATGGGCGCGCTGGCGACCGAGCGGTTGCTCGATATGATCGCGGCTGATCCGGCGAAATACGGCCATCTCGCCGATACGCTCGAGACTCTGCGCTATACCGGCGAGGTTATCTGGGCGCTGTGGAATGATCCCACTCTGATGGAGTTATCTGGCCGCACGCTGATTGGCGCTGAGGAAGGGCGGCGCTATGGCTTGCGCGATGTGGGCGGCACGTTCCCGCCCAACGCACGCGAGACACATCGGGTTGACCCCTATGTGCAGGGCGGGCCGGTTATTCGCTGAACAGGTTTTTCGCGCACCAATGCGCCGCCAGTGCCCCTGCCAATTGCGCCACAACGAAACCCGGAATGTCCACCGGGGCTATACCGGCGAAGGTATCTGACAAGCTGCGGGCAATCGTGATCGCCGGGTTGGCAAAGCTGGTCGATGATGTGAACCAGTATGCTGCGGTGATATAGAGAGCAACGCTGACCGGAACCCATTGCGGGCGCGATTTGATCGTGCCGAGGATCGTCAGCAGCAACCCGAAGGTGGCGATAAACTCGCCCAGCCATTGCCCGGTGCCGGTGCGGGCATGGTGCGAAAATTGCACTACCGGCAGTGCGAACATCACGTGCGCGGCCCAAACTCCGAGCACGCCGCCGCCAATCTGCGCTAGCGTATAGGCGGCCAGACCGGCGGTGCTGAATTCCCCGCGCAACCGCATCACCAAACTAACCACCGGATTGAAGTGCGCGCCCGATATCGGCCCGAGCATGGTGATCAGCACGAACAGCATCGCCCCGGTCGCCATCGTATTGCCGAGCAGCGCCACCGCCACATTCCCGCCCGAAAGGCTGTCGCCCATCACGCCGGAGCCAATCACTGTGGCAAACAGAAAGAACGAGCCGATTGCTTCGGAGATCAGTTTGCGGGTCATGCGGCGCCTTCCATTTGTCCGATTTTTGCAAGCGCTGCGAGCAGTTCGCCACGTTCCATCGTCTCAAACGGCAGCGCCATGAAAGCACGCACGCGCAGGTCTAGCCAGTTCCAGGACTGCTCGAAAGCGGCATCGACCTCGCCGTCGCTGCCTTCTACATCGGCAGGATCGGAAAGGCCCCAGTGCGCCTTTGCCGGTGTGCCCATGAATACCGGGCAAGTCTCGCCAGCAGCATTGTCGCAGACGGTGATGGCAAGGTCTATGGGCGCTGCGTTCGCGCCAGTGAATTCGGTCCAGGACTTTGAGCGGAAAGGTGCAGGATCGATGCCCTTGCGTGCCAGCAATCGCAGCGCGCCGGGATGCGGCACGCCCTTGGGCTTGCTCCCCGCGCTGTGGGCAATCACGCGCCCCGCGCCGCGCAGGTTGAACAGCGCCTCGCCGAGGATCGAGCGAGCGGAATTGCCGGTACAGAGAACCAGCATGGAAAAAGGCCGGGTATCGGTCATGGCGATTAGCAGCAGGCCTTGGCGGGGACAGCAGCAGCGGGGGCCATAGCCGGAGCACAACAGGCATTGGCCGCTGCGCCATCCGATGACAGCGCGGCGAAGTCTGGCCCGGCGCCATAGGTCGTGCTTTCGCCGTTGGTGTGAAAGGCTTCCCAGACGACGCCATCGGGATCGGCGATCCAGCTCTTTTCTGATTGTGCATAGCAGCAGGTCGTCGCTCCTTCTTCGAGCACTGGGCCGCCTGCCTGCGCAAGCCGTGAATAGACTTCGCTCAACTCGTCGGTGTTTTCGGCTTGCAGACCAAGATGCTCAACGCCATTCACCGCGCCGCATTTCTTCGAGATTGCGAAGTTGACGCGCGGATCTTCGAGCATCCATTTGGCGTAATCGGATCGCGCCACGCTCGGCTGCGCGCCGAACAGATCAGAGTAGAAGGCGACCGAGGCATCAAGATCAGTAACCCCGACGTGGACGTGAAAACGTTTCATGCAACATTCCTTTGTGCTGCGCTGCCGGGCGCGCACGACGCACCCTGACAGCAATTTTCGGTGAGATAGCCGAGCAAATCGTTCATCGCGTCATAGTCGGCAGTGTAGATAATCGACCTGCTTCGCCGCCGCTGGGTTACCAGCCCGGCGTGGGCCAGTTGGGCGAGATGAAAGCTCATTGAACTGGCAGGAACGCCCAGTCGATCAGCGATTACGCCTGCGGGCGTACCTTCCGGCCCGGCCTGAACCAGCAAGCGAAATGCGGCAAGGCGGTACTCCTGCGCGAGCGCGCTGAGGGCGCGAATTGCGTCAGTGGCGTTCATTTACGTTTCCATGATTCGATAAATATCGAAATATTAAATCATGCTCTCTCGTCAAGCGAATTGTCAAACTAAGGCTTGCGCGGTGCCAACAGCCCTGCTGGCACCGCGCTGGGTCAAAAATTTGATCTCGCCTGCTCAAGGCCTCAGAATTTGAACTTCAACTGCGCCTGATAGGAGCGCCCGGGGTTGAAGAAGTACAACGGCGTGTTGCCGGTTGAGCTACCGATCTTGGTGGTCGAGTAATCATTGAACACGTTGTAGATTGTGCCACCGATCCACACCGGCCCGACCTTCACACTGGCAGCCAGCGTGCCAAGGCTGTAGGGCTTGATCTCGACCAGTTGCCCGCCGTCAGCAAACTGACGGCCGGTGAACTTGTGAATGTAGCTGACCTTGAAGTTGTCGCTGCGATAGACCAGCCCCAGGGTCGCGGTGGAGTTGGGGGCCTGTGCCAGCCACAGCTTGGTGACATTATCCTTCGAGCTCATGATCGAGCCGTTGGCGATCCCGGTCAGGCCTTTCATGAACACGTAGCTGATCTGGCCTTCGATGCCCTTATAGAGCGCGGGATTGCCGTTGGTCTGGGATATCCCCGAAGATGGATCGGTCGAGGTCGAGTTCGAGGCTTCGATGTAATAGGCATCGAAATCGATGTTGATCCTGTCGCCTGCGTAAACCGTTCCGACCTGGTAATTGGTGGTGCGGGTCGGGCTGAGGTTGCAGTTCGCCGCCGCCGCAAGCGTTGTGCCCTGCGGGACGCAAGACGTGCCGCCATTGGCAGTCGGATAAACGACCTCAAGGCTGTCGCCGAGCTGCGGGATCAGGAAGCCCTTGGCATATTGGGCATAGACCGACCAGTTGGGCTGGATCAGGAAGTTCGCCGAAAAATAGGGCAGCGTCGGCTTGTAGCTGGCCTGGCCCACAATGCCGACCCGCGTGGTTTGGGCGGCAATCTGGGTGTTGATCTTGCGGGTGAAGTTCTGGACCTTGATCCCTGGGGTCAAAGTCAGGCGATTATCGAACAGCTTGAAAGCAAATTCAGCAAAACCCTGGATCTGATCCCAGCTGCTGTGCTCGTCATATCGGATATAGGCCGGAACCTGCGTACCATCGAGCTGCTTGTTAAAGCCAAGCGTCGAATTGGTTTCCTTGTAGTTGAAGAAATTGGCGGCGGCGGCAAAATCGAAGTGACCGTCGCCGATGGCACCGGCGGCGAAGGCCTTGGTGAAGTTGTAATCGTAGCGGAAGCGATATGAGGTTGAATGCTCATACCACACGCCGAACGAGGCTGTGCCGATGCCGGTCTTCGCCGTGAATTCCAGAATATCGCCCGATGTGCGATACTGGTTTTGCTTGGTATAGCCGGGAATATCGCCGGCCACCGTCGGACCACCATTGCCGCCAAGGCCGGTGCCGACTGTCTTGACCGACATGCCGCCGCAAGTGACCTGAGTGACAATGCCACCGGTGCAGGGCGTGGTCGTGGTTTCGGCGGAAATGCCGAAGTTCTTGTAGAAATAGGTATAGGCCTTGTTGTCGACAGTCAGCCAGTCGTTGATGTTCCATTGCAGACGAGCAATTTCCATGTCGGTGGTCTTGTTGCGCCAGTTCCATTCGCGGCGCGCGCCGGGAAAGAGCGTTCCGGCAAACAGGGGGTCGGTGACGACAACCAGGCCGTAGTTCTTGCCATAGAGCCCGACCTGCGAGGTTGCGATGCAGTTGTTGCCATCGGCCTGCGGGAAGGGTCCGGCACCGCCCGGTGTGGTCACCAGTTTGGCAGTGCAGGTTACGCCATTGTTGTCGGACTGGTGATCGAGCGACTGGTTGTAGCTCGACAGGATCGAGAACTTGGCGTTCTCGCCGATCGGCAGTTCGGCTTTGACAAAGCCGTTGACATACCAGCCGTGCTGGCCGGTCAACGCGGAATCGCTGTCCTTGTATTCGCCGACCGTGATAACCTTCAGCCCGCCGAGGCTGTCGAGCAATCCCGAGTTGATCGTCGCGCGGATCTGCGCGGTCTTGTAGCTGCCATAGACGCCCTGCAGTTCGCCGAAGAAATCGTCCTTGGATTCGCGCGAGATCAGGTGGACGTTGCCGCCGTAGCTCGCTTGGCCGAGATCGGTCGCTGCGCCGGGACCGCGGTCGACGATGATGCGCTCATAGGTGCCATCGGGGAAATAGGCGGTCGAATGGTGAGTTGGATTGTTCGAATCGCCGAACGGGATGCCATCGTAGGTGATGTTGTATTGGCCGTCCTGGAAGCCGCGCAGAATGGTCTTGGACTCCGACAGGCCCGGCCCGCCGCCGTTGCTGGTGCCCGAAGCGCTGGGGGTCAGCAGGATGACATCGGAAAAATCTGCCGTGGCCGGCACCGAGTCCTCGATGATCGAGCGGCTGATGATCGCCTGCGGCTCAGTGGTGTGAACCGAGGCGGTGATCGGCGTTTCAGCGTTGACCCGGGTGGCGGTGACAACAATATCATCAGCATTGATGATCTTGGATGGGTCACCGTCGCCGGTGACTGCTTCGACTCCGCCGCTGCTTACGGCTCCTGTTGTTGCAGTCCCTGTTGTTACGTTTTCTGCGGCATGGGCAGGGAGAGCTAAACCGAGCGCGAGAACGCTGGCAGTCCCGGCAAGCAACGCGCGGCGGCAGACGAATTTCACAGTCATTGGTATTCCCTCATTTTGAATGGGCTTGTCGAAGTTCAGCGTTGGGCCAGTTCGGCTTGGGCTTTGGCCACCAGTGATTTGAGGCGCGCATCGGCGAGCATGCGGGTCGCTACGAAGGTGCCGATGACGTGGCTGGCTTCGGTATCGGTATGGAAATCAACGCCGCAGACCTCGCGGCTGAAGGCATAGTCTTCAGCGCGGGCGAGAATCTGTGTGGCGCGGGCTGGCAACAGGCCGGCGAGAGTCCAACCAATAGAGTAGCCAATACCTGCATGGCCGCTGGGGTAGCCCCTGAAAGTAGTGTTTCCTTTGCCGCAGTGAGGCAGAGTTGGGTCGATCTGGTAGGGGCGAGGCTCGGCGAAATGACGTTTCGCGCGCTCGATCACCGCATCTGCTTCGTCGCCAATTACCGTCAACAAACGGCTCGTGGCTGGCATTGTCGAGATTTTGACACCGGACGCAGTGTCAAAGATGGAAGGAGACTCGTTCTCACCGTCTGCTTTGGCTTGGACAAGGCGTTCCGGTGTGGCCGCAGCAATTACCTCTCGCAGGTGAGCCATTTCCCGCTGCATTGCGACCGAATCCTTCGGCGCGCGCGGAGCAGTGAGGCGGCTGGGACTGACTTCGGCTTCGCTCAGATAATGCAGAGGAGACAGTGGCTCGACCTTGTCGGCGGCTCCATAAGCGGCTGAAGTTGTGACTAGGCAAGTGGCTGCAATGGCAGCCGCAAATGGACGAAGGTTCATAAATCAGTTAGCCCCACAAGGCACCCAGAGGAGTGCCTGCCGAGCCGACTAGTCGATTCCCATGACTCGCAAGTGGCGGATTGGTGTCACTGGCAGGACACCTTTACGGCACTGATGTGACGAGGTTGTGAACTACCAGCGTTCGCCATCATCGCCGACTTCGATCGGGCGCTGATAACTTTTGTCTTCTTTCGACCACACCGAGCGCAAAAAGCCCTTGCACATCACGCCGTTGACCCATTCCGCGGAGCCATCCATCGACATTTCCACGGTGCAGCGGCGATAAAGGATGCGCCATTCGTTTCCACGTTTCTCCAGCCGGTCAAAATAGCGGCCCGGTGCAATCTTCATCGATTGCTTGTCCGCCGAGAGCATGGTGCCGATGACATAGGTTTCGCTATGCGCGGTGTCGCCGTCAACCTCGCAGGTGTGGGTGGTAAGGTTGTGCATCGTTGCCGAGAAGAATTTGCCGTGGCCCCAGTTGGCCCGTGCGGGATAATCGGGTGCCGAGGTAATCACCTTCCCGTGTTCGTCCGCGCCTTCGGGCCACCAGCATGAGGCGATCAGATCAATGTCCTGCCGGTCACGCCCGCGCGATTCGCGCATGATCACGTCGAGGATGTCCTGCCGGTCCTTTAGCAGGATGACGGTTGCTTTGAGCAGGTCCAGTTCGCTGGTCATTCGCCGGTTTCCTTTTTAGCTGTCCACGGTGCGGCCACGCCGGGTGCCAAAAACGGTGACACCCGCGCCAATGCTGAGCAACAGCCCGGTCAGCCCGGGATGGCCATGACTGCTGAGCGCTTGCGCAACCAGGGGCGTGATTGCCCCGCCGATGATCCCGCCGACATTGAAGGCAAGGCTCATGCCCGAATAGCGCAACCGCACCGGGAACATCTGCGCCAGCCATGCGCCGAGCGCGGCATTGCCGTAACCGAGCACCAGCATCGCCAGCGACAGCGTTGCCCCTGCCAGCGCGATACCGCCGAATGACAGTCCGGGTCCGAAAATCACGCCGATGAACACCAGTCCCATTGCCCCGCCGCCAATCGTCGCCGCCGGGCTGATTTTGTCCGCACGCAGCGCGCCGATGGCAATGCCAATGCCGTAGAACACATCCGACACCAGCTGTAGCCCAAGGAATTGTTCGCGAGGATATCCCAACTGGCTGGTTGCTTGTGCGAGCGCAAAGGCGGTTACCAGATAAAAGGCGGCAAAGGTGGCGACCACCCCGGCGCTGCCGTACAGCACTGCATGGGCGTGCTCGGCAAACAGGCGGGCGATGGGAACATGCGACGCAGGTTCGCGCGCAGCAGCATCGGCGAAGGCCTTGGTCTCGCCGATGCGCAGCCGCACCCACAGTCCCACCCCCACCAAAACCGCGCTCAACAGGAACGGTATGCGCCAGCCCCAGGCGGCAAAGTCTGCCTTGCTCATGGTAATCGACAGCATCAGGAACAGACCATTGGCAAGGATCAGCCCCAGCGGCGCCCCCATTTGCGGTGCAGCGCCAAACCGAGCGCGCCAGCCGGGCGGAGCGTTCTCCACCGCGAGCAGCGCCGCGCCGCCCCATTCACCCCCCAGCCCAAGCCCCTGCCCGAAGCGGAGGAGGCACAGCAGTGCAGGCGCGATCCACCCGGCTGCGGCGTAGGTCGGCAGAAAACCGATAGCCAGCGTTGATAGGCCCATGGTCATCAGCGCCGCCACGAGAGTTGTCTTCCTGCCCACCCGGTCACCAAAATGACCAAAGGTAATCGCGCCCACCGGCCTTGCAACGAAGGCGATGCCGAATGTCAGCAGCGACAGCATGGTTTGCGCGCTGGTCGATTGCTGCGGGAAAAACAGCGGACCAAACACCAGTGCAGCGGCAATCGCGTAGATAAAGAAGTCATAATATTCGATGGTCGAGCCGACCATCGATGCCGCCAGCACCCGCCGGTTGGCAATGATCGGGTGTTGGTCGGGTGTATGGCCTTGCATTGATCCCCCTGGCCCCGGCGCAAAGCGGGCTTTCCGGCGCGAAGTTACGGGCTTGCGCGGGGCAATCAAGCGCATCCGGCGATTATCGCTTCTACGCTGTGCGAAAGTGATGCTCCTTTCACTTGGCGTTCATGCCATGCGTGGCTATAGCACCGCCCATGTTCACCCGATCGCTACCCAAGCTCGTCGTCCTTTCCGTGGCCACCACCGCGCTTTTGTTCACTGCTGGCTGTGGCCGAGGGGGCAAAAATCGCGATACTGCCTATGTCGCGCGCGACGTGGAAACACTCTATGCCGCTGCCAAGCAAAAGCTTGATCGCGGCGATGCAAAGGTGGCCGCCGCGCTGTTTGACGAGGTTGAGCGCCAGCATCCCTATTCGCCGTGGGCCCGTCGTTCACAGTTGATGAGCGCGTTTTCTTACTACGTTGACCGGGATTACACCAAGTCGATTCAGGCTTCGCAACGGTTCCTGTCGATCCATCCGGGCAACAAGGATGCGCCTTACGCCTATTATCTGGTGGCGCTGTGCTATTACGAGCAGATCAGCGACGTTACCCGCGATCAGAAGGCGACGCAGCAGACGCTTGATGCGTTGAATGAAGTGGTGCGCCGTTATCCCGCGACTCGTTATGCGGTTGATGCGCAGTTGAAGCTCGATTTGGTCAACGATCACCTCGCGGGCAAGGAAATGGAAATCGGCCGGTTCTATGAGCGTTCGGGCAAATGGCTCGCTGCCAACCTTCGCTTCCGCAATGTGGTCGAGAAATACTCATCGACCAGCCATACGCCTGAGGCGCTGTTCCGCATGGTCGAATCGAGCTTGGTAATGGGTGTGCCTGAAGAGGCGCAGAAATCAGCCGCCGTTCTCGGTGCGAGCTATCCGGGCAGCGAATGGTATGACCGCGCGTTCAAGCTGATGCAGCGCCACGCGCCGGGCACCAAGGCGATTTGATCGCGCGGAGTTCTACCCGCCAAGTTGACATTTAGCGTGAGGGCGGGTCTTGTGGCCGCCTCATGCTTTCGCAGAAAACCCGTTATTCGATCCGCGCGCTCCAGCATCTTGCCGATAGCTGGCGGCAGGGGCCGGTGCGGCTCGATGCGATTGCCGAGGCGCAGAATATCCCGCGCAAGTTCCTTACCGTGATCCTGTCGGAAATGGTGCGCGAAGGGCTGGTCATTTCGCACCGCGGGCGTGATGGCGGTTATGAACTGGCGCTCGATCCGGTTGATGTGCGCTATGGCGACATTATCCGCATGACGCGCGGCAGCTTGGCTCTTGTCCCATGTGCCAGCCGCAATGCCCATGAACATTGTCAGAACTGCCTGCCCGAGGCTGATTGTCGGCTGCGCGGCCTGATGCTGACCCTGCGCGACGAGATGGCGACAATGCTCGACAAGATGTCTCTGGCAGACAAGATTGTGGTCGAGCCCGCATTCGTGGAAAGCCTTGAGGAAGCCGGGTGACTCGCAGCCAGCGCTGGTTTAGAACGATGCGCGAACATGCTGACACGCTTATCCATCCGCAATGTCGTCCTGATCGAGGCGCTTGATCTCGATTTTACCGGCGGGCTCGGCGTGCTCACGGGTGAGACCGGGGCGGGCAAGTCGATCCTGCTCGATGCGCTCGGGCTGGTGCTGGGTGACCGCGCCGATTCTGCGCTGGTGCGGACGGGCGAGGATAAGGCGAGTGTCAGCGCTACCTTTGAATTTTCGTCGTCCCCGCAAAAGCGGGGACCGCTGGCCTCATCGGTCGAGGGCGGCGCAAGGAGGCCAGCGGTTCCCGGTCAAGCCGGGGATGACGGGATGCCCCAAGCGATAGCCGATGTCCTGTCCAACGCCGCTATCGAAATAGAGCCTGGCGAGCCGCTGATCATCAAACGACAGGTCAAGGCTGCCAAGGAAGACAATGGCGGCGGATCGAAGGCCTGGGTTAACGATCAGCCGGTTGGTGTTGCGCTGCTGCGCGAACTGGCGGCGGGGCTGGTCGAGCTTCATGGCCAGCACGATGATCGCGGGCTGGTGAATGCGCGCGGGCACCGGGGCTTGCTTGATCGCTATGCTGGCGGCGATGTTGAGGGTGTGGGTGCGGCTTGGCGCGGCTGGCGCGCAGCGGAAGATGCGCTCGGCACCGGGCGGGCTCGGGTGAACAAGGCCGGCGAAGACCGTGATCTGCTGCTCGCCTACCTTGAGGAACTGACCGCGCTGGCACCTGAAGAAGGCGAGGAATTGCAGCTCGCAGAAGCGCGCGCGACGATGCAGAAGGGCGAACGGCTTTCGGGCGACCTTGCCGAATTGCAGCACCTGTGGGCGGGATCGGATTCTGCGCTTGCCGGTTTGCGCAGCGCCGCGCGCAAGCTTGACCGGATTGCTGCCGAACATCCCCTGCTCACCGAGGCGCTCGCCGCGCTAGACCGGGCAGTGATCGAAGCAAGCGAAGCTGAGACCAGCCTGAGCCGTGCCGGTGATGCGCTGCGTCACGATCCGCAGATGCTCGACCAGATCGAAACCCGGCTGTTTGAACTGCGCGCGGCGGCGCGAAAGCATAGCTGTGCGGTTGATGATCTGGCGGCAAAGGCGCGGGCGATGCGCAGCGAACTCGATGCCATCGAAAGCGGCGAAGCAGAGCTGGCCGGCCTCGAGCGCGCGGCGCAGGAGGCTGGCCTTGAATATCAGGCACGGGCGGAATCTCTGTCGGTCATCCGGTTCGAGGCCTCGCAGCGGCTGGATAGGGCGGTGGCGGCCGAACTGGTGCCGCTGAGGCTCGATACCGCACGGTTCCGCACCAAGATCCTGCGGCTGCCCGATGACCGCTGGGGGCCCAGAGGGATCGATGCGGTTGAATTCCTCATCAGTACCAACCCCGGCGCAGACTTCGCCGCGCTCGGCAAGATCGCCAGCGGCGGCGAGCTTTCGCGCTTCATCCTCGCGCTGAAGGTGGCTCTGGCGCAACAAGGCGGCGCGGCGACGGTGATCTTTGACGAGATTGATCGCGGCGTTGGCGGCGCGGTCGCCAGCGCGATTGGCGAGCGGCTGGCGCTGTTGGCGAGCGGCGGCCAGTTGCTGGCAGTAACGCACAGTCCGCAGGTCGCCGCGCGCGGAGGCACACATTACGTTATCGCCAAGTCGAGCGAGGGCGTGGTGACGCGGACTTCGGTGGTGTTGCTGGATAGCGCCGGGCGGCAGGAAGAGATCGCGCGTATGCTGTCAGGGGCAGAGATTACACCTGAGGCGCGGGCGCAGGCGGACCGGTTGCTGGAGGGGGTTTGATGGCAATGACCCAAGCCGAAGCGGCCAACGAACTGATGCGCCTTGCCAAGGCCATTGCGCATCATAACCGGCTGTACCACGCGAGCGATGCGCCGGAGATTTCGGACGGCGAATATGATGCGCTGGTGCGGCGCAATACCGAGCTTGAGGCGGCGTTTCCGCATCTGATCCGGGACGATTCGCCGAGCAAGCTGGTTGGACATGAGGTTGCCGCCTCACCGCTTTCGAAAGTCGCGCATGAGGTTCGGATGATGAGCCTCGACAATGTTTTTTCGGACGAAGAGGCGGGCGAATTTGTCGCGCGGGTGCGGCGGTTTATGAACCTGCCGGAAGACGCCGAAGTGGTGATGACCGCGGAGGACAAGATCGACGGGCTGTCGTGCTCGCTGCGTTATGAGAACGGCCGGCTGGTGCGCGCGGCGACGCGGGGGGATGGCATGGTGGGCGAAGATGTGACGGCGAATGTCGCACATATTGCTGATATTCCGCAAACCTTAA
>JANNZB010000708.1:0-4841 GCA_031410395.1 Novosphingobium sp. | reverse complement strand
CCGATCTGCCGACGGTGCACAGCGAGACGCTCGGCCATGCGCTCAATGCCTGGGACATCACCCGGACCAACGATCCCGCCGTGCAACTGTTCTACAGTGCCGCGCCGGGGGGTGTGCCGACGCAGGTTGCCTTCAGCCAGTCACGCCGCTGGAAGTCGCTCGATACCGACCGCGAAAACGGGGTGATCCGCTCCGCCGCGCACGCTTTTTCGCAGGATGGGGGTCTGGCGGTACTGTCGGGCAATCTGGCGCTCGATGGCTGCATTGTAAAAACCGCCGGGGTGGACGAATCGATCCTCAAATTCACCGGCCCGGCCAAGGTTTACGAGAGCCAGGACGATTCGGTGGTCGCGATTCTGACGGGCCAAGTTGTCGCGGGCGACGTGGTGGTTATCCGCTACGAAGGGCCAAAGGGCGGGCCGGGAATGCAGGAAATGCTTTATCCCACCAGCTACCTTAAATCGAAACACATGGGCGCTGCCTGCGCGCTAATTACCGACGGGCGCTTTTCGGGCGGCACATCAGGCCTGTCGATTGGCCACGTTTCGCCCGAAGCGGCTGAGGGCGGGTTGATCGGGCTGGTTGAAAACGGCGACATGATCGAGATCGACATCCCCAATCGCACCGTCAATCTTGCCGTTGCCGAAGATGTTCTTGAAGCCCGTCGCGCGGCAATGGAGGCCAGGGGTGAGGCCGCCTGGGCCCCTGCGGCCCCGCGCAAACGCAAGGTTTCTCCGGCGCTTGAGGCATACGGCTTGCTCGCCACCAGCGCGGCGCGCGGCGCGGTGCGCGATGTCGCGCAAATCAGGGGCTTGCGGCGCGGCGCGAACAAGGCAAACTGAGCGCGAAGGGATATTGGGGCCCATGCATTTTGCCACGATACTGTTGCCGCTGCTGCTTTTATCCGCTTGTTCAAGGGGCGGGACGGGAAGCGATCAGGCTGAACAATCCTCGACCTTAGCTGAAAAGACCGAAAGGCAAATCCCCTGCGCGCTCGCT
This sequence comes from Novosphingobium sp., assembly GCA_031410395.1. GTDB lineage: Bacteria > Pseudomonadota > Alphaproteobacteria > Sphingomonadales > Sphingomonadaceae > Novosphingobium. Next base: position 3,842 of record JANNZB010000708.1, on the reverse strand, counting down.
GGTTCGAAGGACTTCACTCCCGTTTGCACGCTCGACGCGCCGCACGAAAACGGCAAGGAATTCTGGGTTCTCCACCACCCCGATGGCGGGTTCCGCCGGTTCCAGATACTGGAAAACGGCACCATCATCGCCACCGCTGATGGCGCGTTTGAGGTTAATGCCGCGCACGTGGGCAGCGAATTGGAAGTAACCGTCGGCGATGATCGCTATCGCTTCCCCGCCGCGCCTGAAGCTGCTGCCAGTGCCAGCGGCGGCTGACCAGATCGTCACCGTCGCGCAAATGCGCGCGGGCGAGGGTGCGCTGATTGCAGCGGGAACCTCGGTTGACCAATTGATGCAGACTGCTGGGCGCGGCGCGGCAGAATGGGTGTGGCGCGTTGCAGCGCAGCGACCGGTCACCGTGCTGTGTGGTCCCGGAAACAACGGCGGCGATGGTTATGTCCTTGCCGAAGCGATTCGCGAGCGGGGCGGCGCGGTGCAAGTGATGGCGGCGAGCGAACCGAGAACTGCTGCGGCGCGGACTGCGCGCGGCTTGTTCGGCGGCGCGGTGTTTGGCCCTGATGCGGCGCCCGAGGGCGAAGTGCTGGTCGATTGTCTATTCGGCTCTGGCCTGACCCGGCCTTTGGGTGATGGTGATTGCGATCTGCTCGCGCAGCTTTGCGCCGGCCATGCCACCCGCATCGCCATCGATCTGCCGAGCGGCGTGGCGAGCGATACCGGACTGCCGCTCAATGAACACCTTCCCGATTATGCGCTCACGATTGGTTTGGGGGCCTGGAAATATGCCCATTTCCTGATGCCCACCGCGGCAAAAATGGGTTCGCTCAGGCTGGTTGATATTGGCCTCGACGCCATTCCCAGCGCGGCACGAGTGTTGCGCAAGCCGCGCCTCACCGCTCCCGCAGCCGATGAGCACAAGTACAAACGCGGGCTGCTCGGGGTGGTTGGCGGCGAGATGCTGGGGGCTGCATTTTTGGCGGCAAAGGCTGGACAAGGCGCGGGGGCAGGCTATGTAAAACTGCTTTACGAAGGCCATACCCAACAGCTCCCGCCAGATATTGTTTCAGACACTCGCGCACTCGATATCGCGCTCGATGACCGGCGTTGGGCCTCGCTGCTGGTCGGGCCGGGGCTGGGCCGTGAACTTTTCAGCCTGGAACGACTGGCGCTGACTCTGGGCGCAGGCGTTCCCACCGTGGTCGATGCTGATGCACTGATGGTAATCGGGCCAAACCAGCTCGCCGGGCACCAATGCCCGCTGATCGCCACCCCGCATGAAGGCGAACTGGTCACACTCGAACGTGCGTTCGAATGCGGTAGCGGGGGTTCGCGGGCCGAACGGGCACGGACGCTTGCCGGGGCGAGCGGGATGGTGATCGTCGCCAAGGGGCCAGACACGGTGATAGCTGCGCCGGATGGACGCTTGGTCTTGGTTCCGCGCGCGTCCTCATGGCTTTCCACCGCTGGCACCGGCGATGTCCTTGCCGGCACCATCGCCTCGCGGCTCGCTTGCGGCGTCGAATTCTTCGAAGCAGCGTGTCAGGGTGTGTGGCTGCACGGCGAGGCAGCGCGGCGGGCAGGGCCGGTTTTTACCGCCGGACAGCTTGCCGGAGCAATCGCCAGCGCCTACGCGGCCTGCCTGTGAGCGAACCTGAAAATCAGCAACCCGAAGAAATCATCCGAATCGCCGCCAAAGGCGATGGCATAACCGCGTCTGGGCGTTTTGCCTGGGGGGTTGCGCCGGGTGATATTCTGCTGCCCGATGGCTCGGTTCAGCCCGGACCGCACCACGTCACCCCACCATGCCGCCATTTCGGTACTTGCGGCGGCTGCCAGTTGCAGCAGCTTGATGAGCAGAGCCTCACCGCCTTTGTTGAAGCGCGGGTGGCGAACGCTTCGGCCAGTCAGGAACTGGGACCAGAGCGGATCGCAGCGCCGCACCTTTCGCCGCCCGGCAGTCGCCGCCGTGCTGCCTTGCGCGCAGAAAGTTCAGGCGGACGCGTGATTATCGGTTACCGCGAGGCGAAATCGCACCGGCTGGTTGAAATTACCGAATGCCCGGTGATGATCCCCGAATTTGTCGCTTTGCTGCCCGATTTGCGCAAACTGCTTATTCGCATCGGGCAGGGCAACGCGGCAGACAAAAAGCGCGGCAAGGGCAAGGAACCGCCCAAGCACAACCATGCGAAGCTGTCGGCGGATATCGAGCTCGCCATGGCGGAGCAGGGGGTTGATCTTGCCATCAAGGGCCTCGCAGTAGAAGGCCTCGACGCCACCGAATTGCTGCTCGATTTCGCGCGCGCGCATGGCCTTGCACGACTGGTGATTGATCAGGGTTATGGGCCGGAATCGGTGTGGGAGCCGGAACCGGTGACCGTACTGCTCGGCGGAACTTCAGTGAGCCTGCCGACGGGTGCATTCCTTCAGGCGACTGTCGATGGCGAGGCGGCGTTGGTTGCGGCGGCCTGCGAATGGCTGGCGGGCAGCGCCACGGTCGCGGACCTGTTCTCGGGCCTGGGCACCTTCGCCTTCGCGCTGGCTGCGCAGGGCAGCAAAGTCCTCGCGGTAGAAGCCGCACGCGACACCCATTTTGCCTGCAAGGCGGCGGCGGGCGCGGCGCAACTGCCGATATTCGCCTCTCACCGCGATCTGTTCCGTAATCCGCTGATGGTCGATGAACTCGACAAGTTCAGCGCCGTGCTGCTCGATCCGCCGCGCGCCGGTGCGCGCGATCAGATCGAACGGCTGGCTGACAGCACGGTGGCCAAGATTGTTTATCTTAGCTGCAACCCGTCAAGCTGGGCGCGCGATGCCCGGACTTTGCTCGATGCGGGATACCGGCTCGCCGAACTGCGCCCGGTCGGCCAGTTCCGCTGGTCAACCCATGTGGAGTTGGCGAGCCTGTTTGTGCGAACTTACCCGTGAAACACGGCCATCAGCGAATGCAGCACCAGCGCCATCAGGCACAGCGTTGAAAGCGCAAACAGGCTGAACCGCACGATTACCCGGTTTGTTATCACCTGCACCAGCGAGTGAAGGATGCGCAGGCCGACATAGGCCCAGGCGATGGTAGCGTTCATCCCGCTTCCCCAGCCGATCATCGCCAACAGCAGCGCTACGGCATAAAACACCGTAGGTGCTTCGTGCAGATGATTGTAATTATGCGCCTTCCACTGAACTTCTGGTGGCAGCACGGCGTCAAGCGTCTTGCCGTCACCTCCGGTCAGGTTTGCCGTGTCAATCCCCGCCTTCTTCATCGCCGGAATGCGGGTGGCGTACATCCAGACCCACATCAGCATGGTCCACGCCGCCAGCACTGCGACAGGTTTCAGAATTTCCATTCCAGTCAAAGTCATATTGCCCTCCTCAAACTGCAAACAGCGTTGTCAGCACGGCGCGCACCGCCAGTGCTACCAAGAACAGGCTTGATGCGGCGAACAGGCTTATCCGCACCGGCAACCGATTGACCAGCGATTGCCACAGCGAATGGACGATGCGGATCGCCACATAAGCCCACGCCATGCCAATATCGACCGGCTTGGGCGCACCCATCGCTAGGATGATGACTGCCGGATAGAAAATCGTCGGCTGCTCCATCAGGTGGGAGTAATTGTGTGATTTCCAGTTGGTTTTGGCGGGCAGCACACCTTCAAGCGTCGCGCCTCTGCCGCCCGGAGGTGACTTTGACAGGTCGATCCCCTGCGACTTCAGCGCGGAGAAACGTGATGCCGTCATCCACAACATCATGATCATTGACCACAGCACCAGCACGGCTGCGGGCGCGAGCATCTTGGCTTCCATCGCCCAGGCGGCCCAACCCACACAATCCGTCATTGAACTGG
>JANNZB010000707.1:0-1972 GCA_031410395.1 Novosphingobium sp. | reverse complement strand
TTCGGGTGATGCGGCCGTATCTGGGGTCCACTTTTACGGATGTCGAGTTCAAGGGGCTGATCGCCAAGGCCTATGCCGGATTTGGCCATGCGGCGCGGGCACCGATGGTGCAACTGGGGCCGAACCATTTCCTGCTGGAGTTGTTCCACGGCCCGACGCTGGCGTTCAAAGATTTCGCCATGCAGTTGATCGGCCAGATGATGCAGGCGGCTTTGTCGAAAACCGGTGAGCGGATTACCATTGTCGGCGCGACTTCGGGCGATACCGGGTCGGCGGCGATGGAGGCGTTTCGGGGGCTGGCGAATGTGGATCTGTTCATCCTCTATCCGCATGGGCGGGTGTCGGATGTGCAGCGGCGGCAAATGACCACGCCTTCGGAAGCGAATGTCTATGCCTTGGCGATGGATGGCGATTTTGACGATTGCCAAGCCCGCGTGAAGGATATGTTCAACGATTTCGCCTTCCGCGATGGTGTGCGCTTGGCGGGGGTGAACTCGATCAACTGGGCGCGGGTTTTGGCGCAGGTGGTGTATTATTTCTATGCCGCGGTGGCTTTGGGCGCGCCGGAACGGTCGGTGAGTTTCACGGTGCCGACCGGGAATTTCGGCGACATTTTTGCGGGCTATATTGCGCGCAAGATGGGCTTGCCGATTGAGCAGCTGGTGATCGCGACCAATCAGAATGATATTCTGGATCGGGCGATGAAGACCGGGGATTATGTGCAGAACGGGGTGACGGCTTCGATCTCGCCGTCGATGGACATTCAGGTCAGCTCGAACTTTGAGCGGGCTTTGTTTGATGCTTACGGGCGCGACGGGGCGGCGATTTCAGCTTTGATGGAGGAGTTGAAGGCGGGCGGTTTCCATATTTCGCAAGGCGCTATGGCGATGCTGCGTGAGACGTTTGCTTCGGGCCGGTGTTCGGAAGCAGAGACCACGGCGGCGATCCAGAAGGCCTACGCGGAAACGGGGGAAATCCTGTGTCCACATTCCGCCGTAGGCGTGAAGGTGGCTGAGGAACATCTGGGGGATGCACCGATGATCACGCTTGCCACAGCGCATCCGGCGAAGTTCCCCGATGCGGTGGAAGCGGCTATGGGGGTGCGGCCGCAACTGCCGCCCCGCATGGCGGACTTGTTCGCGCGCCCGGAACGTGTCACCCGTGTGCCGAATGATCTGGGCGCTTTGCAGGCGCTGATCCGCGAAAGGATTGCCCGTTGAGCTTTGAACCTGCCGGTCTGCGCCTGACCACTCTGTCGAACGGTTTCCGCATTGTCACCGAACACATGCCGGGGCTGCTGTCTGCCAGCGCCGGCATTTGGGTGATGGCGGGCGGGCGGCATGAGACGCCGGCGCAGAACGGCATCGCACATTTCCTTGAGCATATGGCGTTCAAGGGCACCGAGCGGCGCACCAGCTTGCAAATTGCCGAGGAAATTGAGGATGTTGGCGGCTATATCAACGCCTATACCTCTCGCGAGATGACTGCCTATTACGCGCGGGTGTTGCAGGCGGATGTGGGTCTGGCGCTGGATGTGATTGGCGATATTGTGCTGAACCCGGCCTTCGACAAAAAGGAAATCGAGGTTGAGCGGCATGTGATCCTGCAGGAGATCGGGCAGGCTTTGGATACGCCCGATGATATCGTGTTCGATTGGCTGCAAGAGGCAAGCTATCCCGATCATGCGTTTGGCCGCACGATTCTGGGGCCAGAGGAGCGGGTTTCTTCTTTTGGCCGCAAGGATTTGCAGGGCTTTGTGGCGGAACACTACGGGCCGGGGCAGATGATTTTGGCGGCTGCGGGTGCTGTGGATCACGATGCGATTGTGAAGCAAGCCGAGGCGATGTTTGGCAGCATGAAGGCCAAGCCTGCGACGACGTTCCAAGCGGCGACGTTCAAGGGGTCGGAACGCCGCGAAGTGAAGGATCTGGAGCAGGTGCATTTCGCCATGGCGTTTGACGCGCCGGGCTAT
>JANNZB010000706.1:0-2501 GCA_031410395.1 Novosphingobium sp. | reverse complement strand
GCACTGGCGATGGTCACCGCCGCGCCGCTCTCCGCCGGGATGGGAGGCGGTGCAGGCAGCATACTGGCGCTGGGACTGGCGTGGATCGCTCCCGAGATCGGCACGCGTCCCGAACTGCGCAAGTTGCGGCAGCTGGCTGGTTTATTTTTGCTGGCGGCAGGGGCGGTGCTGATTGGACGCGGGGTGAGTTGATCGTAAAAAACGATCATTGAAACATTTTTTGATCGCTTTTACAACTTACTGTCCCGCGCTAGGCCATCCCCCACAAAGGAAACCACAATGGCTAATGACAATGCGCGCAAGGCGCTGATTGATAGTTTGAATACCCTTCTGGCCGATGCTTTCGCGCTCTATATCAAAACCAAGAACTTTCACTGGCATGTCAAAGGCCCGCAATTCCGCGATATGCACCTTCTGTTCGACGAGCAGGCGGCGGCAATTTTCGCCCTGACTGACCTCATCGCCGAACGTGTGCGCAAAAATGGTGCTGCGACGTTGACCTCAATCAGTGCAATCGCTGGCAAGAGCGAAATTGCCGATCAGGATGACTTCACACTGTCCGCCAAATCGATGGCGAGCGAACTGGCCACCGACAACGAAACTTTCATCGCCCGTCTGCGTGCCACCAAGGAAGCAGCCAATGCGGCTGGTGATAATGCCACCGACGGTATCATCGACGACTGGACCGATCAGGCAGAACAGCGCGTGTGGTTCCTCAAGTCGATTACCGCCTGACCGCAGCCACACGCATAGCACCGTTTCTACTCAGCCGAGACGGTGCTATGCGTGCCTTAATGCGGACAAACATCGTCGAAAGCGCCAGCGACCAAACCATCGCTGACTGGATCACCGACACGCTCACCAAAGCGCTTGCCCAAGGCGCGCGTCTCGCGATCTCGGTGCCGGGCGGATCGACCCCCTTCCCGATCTTCGCCAATCTAGCGAAACGCGACCTCGACTGGAGGCGAATTTCGGTCTGGCCCGGGGATGACCGGATTGTGCCCGAGGACAATCCCGCCTCAAACGTCGGGCGTATAAGGTCAATTCTGGAACCGGCAGGGGCGAAGATCGTGGCACTCAGCGAACATGCTGAGCCGCCGCATTTTGCACTGGTCTGGCTCGGCATGGGGGCGGATGGCCATGTCGCCTCGCTTTTTCCCAATACCAACCCGCAAGCCGGTGAGCCGCGCAGACTGATCCGTATTACCCCCGATCCGCTGCCGCCTGAAGCGCCCTTTGACCGGCTATCGCTCACGATCCCGGCGCTGATCAATGCCGATGCACTGATGTTCGTCATCCGAGGGTCTGAGAAGCACGCGCTGTTTGAGGCGGCAGCGAAGGAGGCGAATGATTTGCCTATCGCCCGCCTGCTCAAGGCCTGGGGCTAGCCGGTGACATGCTTCTCCTGATACTGAACCGCCTTCCGCGACCACTTTACGTCCTTGCGCTGCGCACCGCGCACTGGCTTCGGCTGCGGTGGTGGAGGATGAGCGGCGCGCAGGTGGCTGGCGTGCGCGTGGTGGTGATCGACCCGGCAGAGCGTGTGTTGTTGATCCGCCATTCGTATGGCTCGCCGCACTGGATGCTGCCGGGTGGCGGGATGAAGCGCGGTGAGGATGCCTGCGTAGCGGGTGCGCGCGAAGTGCGGGAAGAGTGCGCTGTGGAAATCGCCGATGCAGTTGAGATCGGCCTGGTCACCAACATGATTTACGGCGCGAACAACGACGTTCGCGTGGTTGCGGGATGGTCTGGCGATGCTCCATGCGCTGATTTGCGCGAAATAACCCACGCTGCTTTCTTCCCGCTCGATGCTCTGCCGGGAAATATCGCGCCCAAGCTTGCGGCTCTGCTCCCCGGCTATCTCACAGAAGCAGCAGTTGCGCGTCAGCGCCTGTAGGAACCGGATCGGGCCGCTCACCCTCCAGCGTCGATAGGGTCAGTCCCATCAGGCGTACTGGTTGCGGCATCGGCAGAAGTTCGCCCAGCAAGGCATGGGCGATACTGGCAAATTCTGTCCGTCCCGATATCCATTCGGGCAAAGTGCGGCCGTGGGTTTTCCCGGTAAAATCAGCATAGCGCAACTTGAGCGTGATAGTCCGCCCGCGCGCACCCAGCCGCTCGATGTCTGCCCAAGCCATGGCGATGATATTGTCGAGCGTCTCGCGCAGAGCAGGCCCTGTAGAAATATCGCGATCAAAGGTGCGCTCGGTTCCCACCGATTTGCGCGGGCGGTCAGAATTTACACGGCGCAGATCAATTCCCCGTGCGGCGCGATAAAGGTAATCGGCTTGCGATCCGAAATGCTGGCGCAGGAACAGGATGTCCTTGATCGCCAGATCAGCACCAGTGACAATTCCCAGCACCGCCATCTTCTCCGCGCCCTTCGGCCCCACCCCATGAAACCGCCGCACTGGCAGCGCGGCAATAAACTGCGCGCCCTCACCCGGGCGGATTACGCAAATGCCGTCTGGCTTGTTCTGGTCCGACGCGATCTTGGCGAG
>JANNZB010000705.1:0-3453 GCA_031410395.1 Novosphingobium sp. | reverse complement strand
CTGTCCCGCCAGTTCGACAAAGATGCGGTTGAACACGCCCAGGCGGCTCCAACGAATGAACCGGTTGTAGATCGTCTTGTGCGGCCCGTAAGTGTGCGGCGCATCGCGCCACCGCAGACCGTTGCGGATCACGAAGATGATGCCGCTCACGATCCGGCGGTCATCGACCCTCGGGATCCCGTGCGACAGCGAGAAATACGGGGCAATCCGGCGCATCTTCGCCTCGCTCAGCAAAAACAGATCGGCCAAAAGCAGCACCTCCCGTTGCCGCCATTGAATCAACCCCCAACGCATCATGCAAGCAATTTAATGGGTCCTGACCCTAGGAACACGGAATACCGTGTCCCCAAAATCAAACCAACTCAACCACCACCCCAACCATGCCCTTCGCCCGACTCGCCAGCTTGCGATCGAAGGTAACAAACGCCTCATAGTGCCCTGCGCGGGCGAGGTGGAGGGCGTCGGCGAAATCCATGCCTGCGTTCATCCAGTCTAGGGCCTGGGCGAGCTCGGCGGGTTGCTCGATTGTCACGCCTGACAGCCCGCCGAGCCCGCGCAGGCCTGTGGCGATTTGGGCTGGGGTGAAGGCGTAGCCTGCGCGCAGGACCCATTCGGTTTCCAGCATCACGGTGGTGCCGACAAACACGTCGCCGCCAGCGATCACCTGCCGCGCGGCCTGCGCCTGTTTGGGATCGTCTGCTGTGAGAAAGCGGACGATGATGTTGGTATCAATCGCGCGCACGGCGCTTCGCCTCTTGGGCAATCGCCGCGTCCATATCATCGAGCGACAGTGCGGGGCCGCTATGCCGCAATGAGCCGAACACCGCGTTAATGCTGGTTTCCGTGAAGGCCGGAGCGGCTTTGAGCAGCACGCCAGCGGGGGTATCCTCAACGGTCAGCCGAGTGCCGGGCGGCCAATGCCGCGAATCGCGGATGACCTTCGGTACGATAACCTGGCCTTTGGTGGAAATCACAGTGGTGATGTGCTCAGCCGTGCCCATTGTAGGTTCCTGTTGGTAAGACTGGGGTAAGATAGCATCGGAGGCGCGCTGTGGGAAGCGTTGAATCCCTCTCCCCGTTGGGGAGGGGATAGGGGTGGGGGCGCGAGGCGAAGCCGAGCGTCAACACTGGCGTTGTATGCCCCCACCCAGCCTCCCCCTCACAGGGGGAGGGGTCAAAAAGGGTTAAGTTCTCAAGTCAATCACACCCCCATATTATCAATCACCCTTGCCTTGCCTATCCGCGCCGCGACCAGCAGCCGCGCTTCGCGCTTTCCGCGCGTGGACAACGGTTCGAGCGTTTCGGCGTCGCGCAATTCTGCGTAATCGACCGAGGCGAAACCGCTGGACAGCAGCGCCCCGCGCAAGGTTGCCAGCGCCGCGTCCACCGGCTCCCCCGTGCCGATGCTCGCAATCGCTGCCTTCATTGCGCGGGGGAGCGTAGCGGCTTGGCTGCGTTGTTCCGCCGTCAGGTAGGCGTTGCGGGAGGACATCGCCAACCCATCGCCCTCACGCACGGTCGGCACACCGATGATGTTCGCCGCCGTGGGTAAGCTCAGATCAAGATCGCGGGCCATGGCCCGGATTACGGCGAGTTGTTGCCAGTCTTTCTCGCCGAACAGCGCCACGTCTGGCAGAACCTGGTGGAACAGTTTGCACACCACGGTGGCGACGCCATCCAAATGCCCAGGGCGGCTGGTCCCACAAAGCCCATCACTCACCCCGCTCACCGAAATGTTGGTGGCATAGCCAGGCGGGTACATGACTGCGCTGTCTGGCGCCCAGATCAGCGAGACGCCCTCAGCCTCCAGCATTGCCGAATCGCGTGCCAGTTGGCGGGGATATGCGGCGAGGTCTTCGGCGGGTCCGAACTGGCGCGGGTTGACGAAGATTGACACGACCACGTGGGCGGCCAGCTTTTTCGCCGCGCGCACCAAGGCCAAATGCCCTTCGTGCAGCGCGCCCATGGTTGGCACCAATGCCACCTTGCCTTGCCCGCGCATTGCTGCGACTGCATGGCGTAGTGGATCAATCGCCGTGATCGTTTGCACTGCCCGAACCCCTTGCGTTAAAGACGATTTCAACCCGTGGTCCGGTCCTAGCGCCGCCGCCGCCCGTCGCAAACCCTTTGAAGAGGTAGCCACCGCTCCCGTGTCTGATTTTCCTGCCCCGCACCGCATCGTTTTCGCCAATGAAAAGGGCGGGACCGGCAAATCGACCACGGCGGTGCACGTTGCGGTGGCGCTGGCTTACAAGGGCGCGCGTGTTAGCGCGATTGATCTCGATCCGCGCCAGCGCACGCTTGACCGCTATCTTGAGAACCGGGCGGAAACCGCGCGGCGGCGGGGGATTGCCCTTCCGGGGCCGCGCTTTGCGGTGTTCACAGGTGAGAGCATTGAGGAACTCGATGCGCTGATTGCCGAGATGAGCGCGGATGCAGACTTCGTGGTGTTCGATACGCCGGGGCGCGATGATGTGTTTGCGCGGCACGTCGCGACTTCGGCGGATACGCTGGTCACGCCGCTAAACGACAGTTTCGTCGATTTCGATCTGATCGGCCAGGTTGATGCCGAAACGTTCAAGGTCCGCCGGCTGTCATTCTATGCCGAGCTGATCTGGGAAGCGCGCAAGAAGCGGGCGATGGCCTCGATCAGGGAAAAGCGCCGCGAGATGGACTGGGTGGTGGTGCGCAACCGCACCGGCCACGTCGAGGCGCGTAACCAGAAGCGGCTTGAACAGGCGCTGGTGGAGCTTTCCAAGCGCGTCGGTTTTCGCATCGCCAATGGGCTTTCCGAGCGCGTGGTTTACCGTGAGCTGTTCCCATCGGGGCTTACTTTGCTCGATAAGGGCCATCTGGGCGAACTTGGCACCAGCCATCTGGTTGCCCGGCAGGAACTGCGCAGTCTGGTTGCCAGTTTGAACCTGCCGGCGCCGATCACGGTTCCAGCAGACATGGTGCTGGCATGATATTCAAACTTCTGATCTTTGGTGGGATCCTCTCGCTGGCCTGCAAGATGATCGCCCGGCGCTGGCCGTGGGAGCTGATGAGCGCCAGATCGACCCGCACCCAGGCGCTGTTTCGCGCGCACAAGCTGCTTGGCACGAGAGCGGAGGCGAGCCGGACCGAGGTGATCGAGGCGCACCGTCGGCTGATAGCCATGGTCCACCCCGATCGCGGCGGCACCAACGATCAGGTTCACGAGGCGAATGCCGCGCGCGACCTGCTGCTCGATGAAATTCCGAACTAGGGTAATTCAACAGGCGCTATCGCGGAACAGCTCGTAGTTTGGAACGTAAAGCCGGTTCGCGAATTTAATAATTGAGCTTGATCCCGACTTTTTCGGGACGTCGACTTCAGGAAATCTTTCAGCCCATGACCCACAGATTTCATTCCACCGTCCTTCGCGAATATGACATCCGCGGTATCATCGGCGAAACGCTGGGGGCGGACGAT
>JANNZB010000704.1:0-7184 GCA_031410395.1 Novosphingobium sp. | reverse complement strand
TTGCCTTGGCGGCAAGGGGGTTGGGCTGCCCTGTTTTGCATCCCTTCCCCTTCCTTCCCGTCACCCTGAACTTGTTTCAGGGCCCATTTCTCCGCACAAACGGAGCGCGTTCTTTCAAGCAAACCACGGGGCCTGTCCCTGTCGCGGCTGGCACCGAGATTGCGGCACGATGGGCCCTGAAACAAGTTCAGGGTGACGATGAATCATAGAATTGCTTGATCGGCGATTGCCCGGCCAGCCATCACCCATTACGCCACCGCGCGAATATCGCTGTCGGAAGCAGCCGCCCGACGTCGCCGTCTTCCCGCACCGCAAGATCGCCGTGTTCAATCGTCCCTGGCAGATCGGCAAAGTGTTCAGCCAGCAGCCCGGCGAGCGCAAGTGAGCTCATCCGCACAGCATAGACCGTGAGGAACAGGAAGCGGCTGTTTTCATCGAGAAGCGCCCGGCAATCGCGCACCAGCGGCGCGAGATGATCTTCGAGTCGCCAGACTTCGCCCTCAGGCCCGCGCCCGAACTTGGGCGGATCAAGGATGATCCCGTCATACCGCCGCCCGCGCCGCACCTCGCGCGCGGTGAACTTTGCCGCATCATCGATGATCCAGCGCACCGGGCGATCGCTCATACCCGAAAGCGCCGCGTTTTCGCGCGCCTGCGCCACGGACTTTTTCGAGGCATCGACGTGGGTCACCGGGCCGTATTCGGACAGGCATAGCGTGCCAACCCCGGTGTATCCGAACAGGTTCAGGGTGTTTAGCCCCTCCTCTTTAGGGGAGGGGTTGCGGTGGGGGCTATCCGCTGGATGCAACGCTTGCGTGTGGGGAGAGCCCCCACCCCCAGCCCCTCCCCTGAAGGCGAGGGGAGCCAATTGCTCCCCCATCCAGTCCCACACCGGGGCCATATCGGGAAAGAAACCAAGGTGGCGAAACGGCGTACATTGCGCGGTGAACTTCACGGCCCCGCGCGAAAGCGGCCATCCATCGGGCGGCACCGGCGAATCGAAATGCCACCTGCCGCCACCATCTTCGTCTGATGCCGGGACGAACTCGCCGTGCGCCTGCCATTGCTCAAGCCGGGGCGACCACATCGCCTGCGGCTCGGGCCGGATGAACTGATAGGCGCCGTAGCGTTCAAGCTTTCGCCCGTGGCCCGAATCGACGAGGCCGTAATCGGCCCAGCCGCCGCCGCTCAGGATCAGCGGATCGGGCGCAAGCGTGGCCATCAGCCCTTTGGCACCGCCCGTGAAGCAATGTATTCTGCGACGACATCATAATCGCCCGCCATATCGGCAAAGCGCTCATCGCGCTCAAACAAATCACCCACTCTCGCTGGCAGGGCTGGCCGGTGGCCGGTGGCACGCTCAACCGCGTCACTGAATTTCGCCGGGTGCGCGGTGGCGAGCGTGACGACAGGTACTTCTGACGGCAGCCCAGATGCCCGCGCCGCGAAAAGCCCGCAGGCGGTATGCGGATCGATCATCTCGCCGCAATGTTCCCAGCCCCAGCGAATTGCCCCCGCCATGTCCGATGCATCGGCGCGCGCGCTAGTGAACAGAACCGCCGCACCTTCACGCTGCATGTTCGTGAGCTGCATCGCCTTGGTCGCCTCAAACCCGCGCATTTGATCAGCCAAAGCCGCGCCATCGCGGCCGCCAAGGTCAAACACCAACCGCTCGAAGTTGGAAGAGACCTGAATGTCCATCGAAGGTGCGGCGGTAGGTGTGACCGTGCCTTGCGAATAATCGCCCGTCGAAAGCGCGCGGTGGAGTATGTCATTGACGTTGGTGGCAACGATCAGCCGCTCAATCGGCAGGCCCATTTGTGCGGCGACATAGCCGGCAAACACATCACCGAAATTGCCTGTCGGCACTGAGAAAGCGACCCTGCGCTGCGGCGCACCCAATTGCAGCGCCGCAGCGAAGTAATAGACAACCTGCGCCATCAGCCGCGCCCAGTTAATCGAATTGACCGCGCCAATATTGAACCGTCCAGTCATCGCCGGGTCATTGAACATGCGCTTGACCATCGCCTGAGCATCGTCAAACGAGCCTTCGATGGCGATGTTATGGACATTGGGCGCGAGCACCGTGGTCATCTGGCGGCGCTGAACGTCGCTCACCCGGCCACGCGGGTGGATCATGAAAATATCGATCCCGTCGCGGCCCGTAACCGCATCAATCGCCGCCGACCCGGTATCGCCCGAGGTTGCCCCGACGATAGTCAATTTCTGACCGGTACGCCCAAGGAATTCCTCGAAAAACAGTCCGAGCAATTGCAGCGCCACGTCCTTGAACGCCAGCGTCGGTCCGTGGAACAGTTCAAGCAGCCAGTGCTGTTGATCGAGCTGGACCAGAGGCGTGACGGCAGCGTGGGAGAACCGGCCATAGGCCACGCGGGTGAGTTCGAGCAGGCGGCCAGCCGTCAGGCAATCGCCGACAAATGGCTTCATCACCCGCGCGGCGAGTTCGGCATAGGGCAGTCCTGCCATGCTTGCGATCTCGGCTTCGGAGAAGCGCGGCCAGTCTCGCGGAAGGTAAAGCCCGCCGTCTGACGCAAGGCCAGCCAATGTGGCCCCAGCAAAATCAAGCGCAGGCGCGCCACCGCGGGTCGAGATATATTCCATAATGCGGCGGGCGTTAGCGGTGGGGGCGCGAAGTGGCAATGGTTTGGGGTTGGAGGTGGGCGTCGAATGTGAAACCGCACTCTTAATCCAGACTCATCACCCTGAACTTGTTTCTGGGTCCATCGTGGTTCAGGCGCAGTTACAACAGATAGCGAGCTGCCCTAGTCGCCGCGCTTTCTGAGGCTTGGTCCGGGAGTGCGGCTTAATGGATGCTGAAACAAGTCCAACATGACGACGATTGGATGGAGGGAAGGTTTCGACTGTACCGCCCCACGGAGAAAGGCTTCACCCCTTCAACCGTTTCCTCAGCGCCAAACCATAGATCACCAGTGCGGTCGCGGCGAACAGGAACCATTGCGCGGCGTAGGACAGGTGGTTGTTGGGCAGGTCAGTCGGATCAGGCCGGGCATTGGCTTCGAGGCCCGCGAGCGGCGGATCTACGACCAGTCTTGGTCCCGGCGCGACTATGCCTGCCAGTGTGCCGCCCGCCCACAGCGGCTCAGCCGGCGAGCGCGACCAGCCCAGCACGACGAGCGCCTCTCCGCCATCGCTGCGGATGCAAATCGCGGTATGCGCCATGCCCGATTCGCTGCGCACATTGCGGCCCGCGATAACGCTCGGCCTGGAGGCGCGCAGGCAGTTGAGCGTGGAGTGGCGATAGAGCAGGCCCTCCGCCGATGCCTTATCACGCGGGAAGATTGCATCAGAATTCATCGCCTGCGCCGCCGCATAGCGCGCAAGAAGCGCCTCTTTCTGGTGCAGCCGGTCTAGCTGCCAGAAACCCAGCCGCACCATCAGCGCCGCTGCAATCAGAACTACGATTGTCGGGAAAATCGGCACGCGGCGCATCATTGGTCCTTCACCTTGCCTTCGCCAGCGCTGCGCCGGAACTCGGCCCCGAGCAACGCCGCCTTGGCGGCGCGAAGCCCCCAGATCACCGCACCGCTGGTCAGCGGGATCCACAGTACGGCGTGAACCCAGAACGGCGGTTCAAACTTGAGCTCGACCAAGATTGCGAGCGTTGCCACCAATGCCCCGATGATCAGCGTCAGGAAGGCCGCCGGGCCATCGCCGACATTGAACTTGTTGTAATCCAGTCCGCAAGATGAGCACTTTTCAGCAAATTGCGTCATCCCCGAGAATAACCCTTTCGAACCACAGCGAGGGCAAAGCGCGAAAAGGGCAGCGCGAGTTATACTCGGCTGCCCCTTTGATTCGGAAATCTCCGGCGAGGTCATTTAGGTTACCGCCCGGATCACTCGACCGCAAAACCCCAGTTGCCCCAGACGTAGATCGCCACGAACAGGAACAGCCAGACGACGTCAACGAAGTGCCAATACCATGCCGCTGCTTCAAAACCGAAGTGCTGGCGTGGAGTGAAATCGCCGTTGTAGGCGCGCTTGAGGCAGACGATCAGCATGATCGTGCCGATGATCACATGAAAGCCGTGAAAGCCGGTCGCCATGTAAAACGCGGAGCCATAGGTGTTTTTGCCGAAGGCGAACGGCGCATTGTAATATTCAAACGCCTGAATCGAGGTGAACAGCATGCCGAGCAGGATCGTTGCCCACAAGCCCTTCTTCAGGCCCTCACGATCACCGTGGATCAAGCAATGGTGCGCCCAGGTTACCGTCGTGCCTGAACACAGCAGGATCAGCGTATTAAGCAGCGGCAGGTCAAAAGCATTGAGCACTGCCTCCATCTCTTTCGGCGGCCACTGACCGCCAACCACTTCGGCAATCTTGCTGGGGAACAGCGAGAAATCGAAGAACGCCCAGAACCAGCCGAAAAAGAACATCACTTCCGAAGCGATGAACAGGATCATGCCATAGCGCTGATGCAGCTGCACCACCGGGGTGTGATCGCCCGCGTGGGCTTCCTTGACGATATTGGTGAACCACTGGAACAACCCGCCCAGCAGGATGGCCATTCCCAGCCATGGCAGGAACTTGCCCCCGGGGAGCTGGTTCATGTACAAAACCATGCCCGATGTGAAGCTCAGCGCGCCGACTGTGCAGATAAACGGCATCGGATCAGTCGGCAGAATGTGGTAATCGTGGTTCTTGGTCCCGGCCATGATCGGTCCTTGTCCCTGTTGCCCAAGGGTGAAAATTACCCCGCCAGCAGCGCTGACGGGAATGGATTTGCCAGCCCCTTATCGTGCCGGGGCGGCGGGGTCCAGAGCGATTGCGCTGGTCTTGGTATTTGGCGCGCGAACCTCGTGGAAACTATAGCTCAGCGTGATCTGAGTGACCCGCTTTGCCTCGTCATCTTTCAGGATATCGGGATCGACATAATAGACCACCGGCATCCGCACTTCCTGACCCGCGGCGAGCGTTTGCTCGACAAAGCAGAAGCACTGGATCTTGGTGAAATACTTGCCCACTTCGTCGGGCGAGACGTTGAAGCTGGCGCGGCCAGTGATTCTGTGATTGGAAAGGTTCCTAGCCTTGAAAATTGCCAATGTGCGGCTGCCGATGTGCACCGTCTGGCTGACCACCTCGGGCGCAAATTCCCACGCGAGGCCGCGATCAACATTGGCATCGAAGCGCACTTCGATGGTCTGCGCCAGAACTTTGACCGAGGCGGCTTGTTCGGCAGTAGCGCGCTGCGTCGTCCCGCCGAATCCGGTTGCCTGACAGAACATCCGGTAAAGCGGCACCGAAGCGAACCCCAGACCGAGCATGGCGAGCGCAAAGGCTCCCGCCATCAGTGCAACCTTGCGGTTCTGGCTTTGCGGAACGAGCGCGATTGCCATCAGGTCAAACGCGGAATTTAACGATGGTGATCATGAAAAACAGCGCAACAAATCCCAGCAGGGCCAAGGCCATTACGCGGTTGCGGGTCTGAATGATCGCCTTGCGCTGGGCTTCACTATCAATCGGGTCGGTCATGCTAAAGTCCCTTGGCCGAGGATCAGCCGGTCGGCAACCAGCGCGGTGAACAGTGCGAAAAGGTACAAAATCGAATATTTGAACAGGCGTTTTTCCGGCTTCATCGCATCATCCTCACCCGATCGTTTGCGCAGTCCCACGGGAACCGAAAAACCGACGAACAGCGCAGACAACAGCAGCGCGGAGATACCATAAATCATCCCCGTACCGCCAATCCACCACGGCACCAGGCTAAGCGGCAATAGCAGCACGGCATAGACCAGAATTTGCCGCCGGGTCGAAGTTTCCCCCGCCACCACTGGCATCATCGGAATACCGACCTTGGCATAGTCAGACTGGATAAACAGCGCCAGTGCCCAAAAGTGCGGGGGGGTCCACATGAAGATGATCGCGAACAGCAGCACTGGCATCAGGGTGATATGCCCGGTCGCCGCGACCCAGCCGATCAGCGGCGGAAACGCCCCGGCACCGCCACCGATTACGATGTTCTGCGGGGTGCGCGGCTTCAGCCAGATGGTATAGACCACCGCGTAATAGAAGATCGACACCGCGAGGATTACTGCGGCGAGCCAATTGATTACCAGACCCATGATCAGCACCGAGGCGACAGACAGCCCGATGCCGAAATCGCGCGCCACAGTTGGGTCCATTCGGCCACCGGGGATCGGGCGATTCTTGGTGCGTTTCATCCCGGCGTCGAGGTCCGCCTCCCACCACTGGTTCAGCGCTGCCGATCCGCCCGCGCCCAGCGCGATGCACAGGATCGCGGTGAAGGCGAGCACCGGGTGAATGCGGGTTGGCGCGGCGATAAGGCCGCACAGCCCGGTGAACACCACCAGGCTGATCACCCCTGGCTTGGTCAGCGAGAAGAAATCACGCCATTCGGCGGGGAGCGGACGGGTGGGAACTGTGGCCATTTGCCGCGCCTATAGGCCTGTCTGGTCGCGAGGGAAAGCTGGTTGTGGTTCCTTCGGGTTCCAATCCAAAACCCTCCGCTCTCGTCATGCTGAACTAGTTTCAGCATCCATCAAGCCGTGCGCGAGGATCAGGCCTCGAAGCGCGAACGGTGAGGCAGGCTTGCGAGAGGTGGCATCCGAGCCTGAACCGCGATGGATGCTGAAACGAGTTCAGCATGACGAGTTTGGTTGGAAGAAATTTCTGCGCGCCCCCAACAAAAAAGGCCTCGGAAGTTTCCCTCCGAGGCCCTTTGATATTCCTTCAACCCAGCCGATCAATGATGACCATCATCCTCTATCACCGGCAAAGTCTCAAACTGATGGAATGGCGGCGGGCTGGAGAGTGTCCACTCGAGCGTGGTCGCGCCTTCGCCCCAGTAATTGTCCGCTGCCTTTTTGCCGGCGATCAGCGTGTAGATCACGTTGATGAAGAAGATCACCATCGAGAACGCCATAACCATATAGCCAATAGTGGCGACGTGGTTCCAGTGGGCATAGGCCTCAACATAATCAGGATATCGGCGCGGCATTCCCTGCATCCCAAGGAAATGCATCGGGAAGAAGATCAGGTTCACGCCAACAAAGAAAATCGCGAAGTGGATGTATGAAAGCATCTCTGAATGCATGCGTCCGCACATCTTGGGGAACCAGTAATAGAAACCCGCAAACAGCGAGGTCACCGCCCCCAGCGACAGCACGTAGTGGAAATGCG
>JANNZB010000703.1:0-5821 GCA_031410395.1 Novosphingobium sp. | reverse complement strand
TGGTGGCGCGAGCTCAACCTTGGCAGCCCTGAGGCGATCCTCAAGATTTTCGTCGCCAAGTCGGGCTGCTTCTCGATGGTCAATCGCGGTCGCGCGATGGCCAGCCGGGCGATGGAGCGGGCGATGGCCGATCAGGGCGAGCTGCAGGATGGCTCGAACCTTGGGCGGGGCCAGGTCAAGGCGGCGGATTATTTCCTCCAGCCTGACATCGTTTCGAGCAACAAGAATTCGGGCGGCAATGCCATCGGCGGGATGCTCGGCGGGATTGGCGGCGGGCTGTTTGGTCGCGGCGCAGGCGCGGTGCTCGGCGGCATCAGCGTCAAGAAAAGCGAGGCCAATGTCACGCTTTCGGTCGTCGATGCGCGCACCACTGAAGAAAAGGCGCTGATCCAGGGCTATGCCCGCAAGAGCGACCTGAGCTTTGGCGGCGGCGGCGGCGGTCTGTTTGGCGGCGGCACTTTTGCTGCGGCTGGCGGCGGCGGCTATCAGAACACCGACATCGGTCAGGTGATCGTGCTCGCCTATCTCGATGCCTATACCAAGCTGGTCG
The DNA here is from genome assembly GCA_031410395.1 of Novosphingobium sp. Classification (GTDB taxonomy): domain Bacteria; phylum Pseudomonadota; class Alphaproteobacteria; order Sphingomonadales; family Sphingomonadaceae; genus Novosphingobium. The sequence goes on along the minus strand of JANNZB010000703.1, from coordinate 5,271 downwards.
GCCAGATGGGCGGCCTGCCAGACAACGCCGCGGCGGCTGCGCCAATGGCGAAGTAAGCTACCCCAAGCGAACACCCGCATCGCTGCGGCGGATCAGGGCCTCTCCCCAACGGGCGAGGCCCTTTCGCGTTGACAAGGCAGCCGCAAGGCGTGCTCATGGCGGCTTGGTTGATATGGGATGACGGGCATGGACTTGGGTCGGATTGGCGTATGGTCGATGGAACTGCGCTTTGGTAACAAGGCCGAGGCCAGCGCGGCGGCGGCAGAGATCGAGGCGCTGGGCTATGGCGCGATCTGGGTGCCGGGCGGGATTGGCGGCGATATCACCGGCGATATCGATCATCTGCTTTCCGCAACCAGGGCGGTCCCCATTGCCACCGGCATCATCAACGTGTGGAAGCACGAGCCGGAGGAAATTTTCGGCTGGTTTTGCGCTCTTCCGGCCGATCAGCAGCACCGCCTGATGCTTGGGCTTGGCATCAGCCATGGCCCGCTGATCGGTGAGGCGTGGATGAAGCCGCTCGCCAAGATGCGCGAATATGTGGAGGCGATGCTGACGGGCGGTGTTCCGGCCCGGAACATGTGCCTCGCCGCGCTGGGGCCGAAGATGCTCGAACTGTCAGCCGAGCTGACGGCGGGTGCGCACCCTTATCTGGTGGGTCCGGCGCATACCGCGATGGCGCGCAAGGTGCTCGGGCCCGGCAAGCTGCTCGCGCCGGAACAGGGCGTGGTGCTTGAAAGCGATCTGGGCAAGGCGCGGGATATCGCGCGCGGCGCGCTCGAAACTTATCGGCGGCTTCCCAACTACTGCAACAACTGGCTGCGCATGGGCATGACGCAAGACGATATCGACAGCGCCAGCGACCGGCTGATCGATGCACTTTTCGCCTGCGGCCCGGCCGAGGTGATCAAGGCCCGGATCGATGAGCATTTCACCGCCGGGGCTGATCACGTTTGCCTGCAGGTGGTCACTGTAGCAGGAGGTATTCCGGCGGCGATGGAGGTGTTCCGGGAATTGGCGCCGACGCTGCTTTAGGTCTTCTGGACCGAATGGCGCCGTGCCGCAGTGGATTGCGCCTTATCTGGTCTCAGATTGAACCATTTCCGCGCCCTTTTCGGCGATCATCATCACCGGGGCATTGGTGTTGCCCGATGTGATGCGCGGCATCACCGATGCGTCGATCACGCGCAGACCGTCCACCCCGATGACCCGCAGCCGCGCGTCGACCACCGCGCCCATCGCGGCGGTGCCGACCGGGTGGAAAATCGTGGTGCCAATCGCACTTGCGGCTGCCTCCAGTTCAGCCTCGCTCACCAGGCCTGCGCCGGGGCGCACTTCCTCTGGATGATAACGCGCCAGCGCCGGCTGGGCGGCGATCTCGCGGGTGATGCGGATTGATTGGGCCGCAACCCTGCGGTCTTCGGCGGTGGAGAGGTAATTGGGCCGGATTTTCGGGTGATCGCGCGGATCGCTGCTGCGCACATGGCTGGTCCCGCGCGATTCGGGGCGCAGGTTGCAGACGCTGGCAGTGAAGGCGGGGTAGGGGTCGAGGTTACCGCCAAAAGCCTCCAGGCTAAGCGGCTGGACATGGTATTCGAGATTGGCGCTGGCCTGGCGTTCCTCGCTCTTGACGAACATCCCGAGCTGGCTGGGGGCCATCGCCATCGGGCCCGAACGCCGCAGCATATATTCAAGCCCGATCAGGCCTTTGCCGATGAGGTTGCCCGCGCGCTGGTTCATCGTCGAAACGCCCGAGACTTTCCACGAGCACCGCAGCTGCAGATGATCTTGCAGGTTCGCGCCTACGCCCTGCGCATCGATCAGCGGCGTAATTCCCAGGTCCTTGAGCCGCGCAAATTTGCCGATCCCCGAACGCTCGAGCACCGCAGGCGAGCCAATCGCGCCCGAAGCAAGCAGCACTTCGCCGCGTGCGCTGGCAAAGCAGTCGGCGCCATTTTGCCGGTAATGCACCCCTGTTGCCCGGCCCTCTGCCATTTCCACCCGGTCAACCATCGCGCCGGTCACCACCTTGAGATTGGCGCGGCCACGCACCGGTTTCAGGAAGGCGTCTGATGCGCTCCACCGCCAGCCCTTGCGCTGGGTGACCTGAAACAGGCTCGAACCTTCGTTGTCTCCGGTGTTGAAATCAGCGATTGCGGGCAGGCCCCATTCCTCCGCCGCGCGCTGAAATGCGTCGAGGATTTCCCAGCGCAGCCGCTGCTTCTCGACCCTGATCTCACCGCCCGCACCGTGGAATGCACTCGCGCCATCGTAATGGTCTTCAGCGCGCAGGAAGTAGGGCAGGACATCGTCCCAGCCCCAGCCGCTCAGCCCCAGCTGTCGCCAGTGATCGTAATCTGCTGCCTGCCCGCGCATATAGATCATGCCGTTAATCGACGAACTGCCGCCGAGAACCTTGCCACGCGGATATTTCAGGCTGCGGCCGTTCAGCCCCGCTTCGGGCTCGGTGCTCATGCACCAGTCGGTGCGCGGATTGCCGATGCAATAGAGGTAGCCGACTGGGACTTTGACCCAGACGTAATTGTCACTGCCGCCCGACTCGAGCAGCAAAACCCGGTTGCGGGGGTTCGCGGAAAGCCGGTTGGCCAGCACGCAGCCGGCGCTGCCCGCTCCGACAATCACAAAGTCAAATTCGCTGCTCATACTATCCCGTCCCAGATTAGCTTGGAGCCGAGCAGAACCATAAGCCAGTAGATCACGGTATAAAACCGCGCCGAGCTCATCCGCCGGACCAGCCGCAAGGTAACCAGCGTGCTAATCACGGCCAGCGGCATCAGCACCACGGCGGCGCTGAGCGACTGGCGGTTGAGCGTGCCGAGCATCACATAACTTGGCACTTTCAGCCAGTTCATCAGGGCGAAAAGCACAGCATTGGTCCCGATATAGGTTTCGTGCGGCAGGCGCCGCGGGGTTACCCACATCTGGAACGGCGGCCCTCCGGCATGGGCGACCTGGCTGGTCACTCCGGCGGCGACGCCGAAAAGCGTGCCGACCCAGCCGGGCGAATTGCTCGCCGCAGCAATGCGCCCGCCGCGCTCAATCCACAGGCGGTAAGCGCCGAAAGCAAAGGTGATCGCACCCAGCATCAACAGCATCATGCGCTCGTCCACCAGTGCAGAATAGCCGGTTGCGAGAGCTATGCCGATCACCGTGCCCGGCAGCATCCAGCCGACCACCCACTTGTCCCAGCTGCGGCGAAAGGCCCAGACGCTGACCACGTCCTGCACGATGATGACAGGCAGCAGCACAGCCGCAGCTACGGCGGGCGGAAGTGCCAGAGCGAGCAGCGGCGTGCCGAGTGCGCCGATGCCTGAAAGTCCACCCTTGGCCATGCCGACGATGATCACGGCAAGGCAGGCGAGCGCCAGCGTGGTGGGATTAGAAAGCAAAGCCATTGCGTATCGCGCGAAGCATGATTGCCGGCGGGGCGCAAGTCCCGGCTGTCCTACAGGCGCCGATGCATGCCATGCCATCCTCGCTGCGTTTTGACAGGAGCCAACTTTGGAACAAAACAAGATCAAGCTATTGGGAACTGTTTCCCATCATCTGGGTGCGCTGTCCGAACATTACGAAAGCGGCGGACGAGGGCCGGGTGCGGTTTCGGGTGGTCAGGGCGATCCCGGCGGGGTGTCGTACGGGCTCTATCAAATCGCGAGTCGCACCGGAACCGTTGCTGACTTCATCAAGACCGAAGGTGCGCGGTGGGCGGGCGAACTGGCTGACGCGCCCGCAAGCCCGGCGTTTTCCGCTGCATGGAAAGCCATCGCGGCGCGTGATGGCGTCAACTTTGCCAGGGCGCAGCAACTGTTCATTGAACGCAGCCATTACCGCCCTGTGGTCGCCGCAGTGCGCGCGGCGACCGGGCTTGATCTTGATCGCTGCGCTGATGCGGTGCGCGATGCCTGCTGGTCCGCTGCGGTCCAACACGGCGCCGCCGCGCGGTTATTGATCGGTGCGGTGGGGGATGCAGATGGGTCGGCTGCGCGCGGCACAATGGCGCATGACCGCGCGATAATCGAAGCGGCATATCGCCGCCGCAGCGCCTATGTCAGCGCCATCGCGGAAAAAAGCAGCGCGGCGATTCGGCGAACGCTGAAAAATGTGGTTGAAAAGCGCTATCCGCACGAGCTTTCAGCAGCCCTCGCCATGTTGGCATAGTTGGGATAGGCTGCCGCTTCGGACAAACCGGAGTGATCTCATGCGCCGCCTGCTGCTTGCTACCACCGCTCTTTGCATCGCCGCCGCCGCGCCCGCTGCCACCCGCTCACCCGAACAAATCGCTGAACAAGTGGCTAAGGCGGCGCTTGCCGCCGCACCAGTGTGGGATGGGCACAACGATGTCCCCGAACAATTGCGTGACAGGCGCAAGAACATGCTGGGTGGTTTTGATTTCACCGACACCACCAACACCGCTGACCCCACGCACGGCAAAGCCGCGATGATGACCGACCTCAAACGCATCCGCGAAGGGAAACTCGGCGCACAGTTGTGGTCGGTTTACGTCTCGGCCGATCTTAGCGAGCCGCAGGCGGTGCAGGCGACGCTCGAACAGATCGACGTCACCAAGCGGCTGGTTGCGCGCTACCCGGCGGATATGCAGCTTTGCATGGACACGGCCTGCGTCACCTCGGCATGGAAAACGCACAAAATCGCCTCGCTGATCGGCATGGAGGGCGGCCATTCGATCGGCGCGAGCCTGGCCGTGTTGCGCCAGATGTATGCGCTCGGCGCGCGCTACATGACACTCACCCATTTCAAGAACAATGCCTGGGCCGATAGCGCGACCGACACACCGACGCACAATGGTCTTACGCCGTTTGGCAAGGATGTGGTGCGTGAGATGCAGCGACTGGGGATGCTGGTTGACCTTAGCCATGTCAGCGAAAAGTCCATGCTGGATGCAATGGCGGTGGCGACAGCCCCGGTGATTTTCAGCCATTCGAACGCAGCCGCGATCAACCACCATCCTCGCAATGCCTCTGACGCCGCGCTCGACGCGCTGAAGGCCAACGGCGGGGTTATCATGGTCAATTTCTACCCGCCCTATGTGGTTGAAGATACGCGCCAGTGGAATTCGCGCAAGGCAGCAGAAGAGGCGCGCTTCAAGGCGCTTAATATCGGCAATCCTGATGGGGCAAAGGCGGCGCTGGATGGCTGGATCAAAGCCAATCCGGTGCCTAACGGCACGCTCAGCGATATCGCCAACCAGATCGACTATATCGCCAAGCGCATCGGCGCGGACCATGTCGG
>JANNZB010000702.1:0-16500 GCA_031410395.1 Novosphingobium sp. | reverse complement strand
CCACATTTGCAGGAACATCTCGGGAATCGTCCGTCCCATCACCACCGGGCCGTGGTTGCGCAGAATCAGCACAGACTTGTCGCCGAGATTTGCCAGCAGCCGGTCGCCTTCTTCGCCGCGAACGGTGATGCCTTCAAAGTCATGATAGCCGATCCGGCCGATGAAGGCGCAGGCGTAGAAGTTGATCGGCAGCAGCCCGCCCTCAAGGCTCGCCACCGCCATCGTTTCAGTGGTGTGGACATGGCAGATGGCCTTGGCGTGCGGCAGGTTGCGGTGGAAATGGGCGTGCTGGGTAAATCCGGCCTTGTTCACCGGGTGCGCGCTGCCATCGAGCGTATTGCCGTCGATGTCGATCTTGACGAGGTTTGAAGCGCACACTTCGGAATAGAGCAGACCGTAGGGGTTGATCAGGAAGGCGCCGTCCTCATCAGGCACGGACAACGAGATGTGGTTGTAAACCGATTCGGACCAGCCAAGCAGATCGAACACGCGATAAGCAGCGGCGAGCTGTTGGCGCGCCTCCCATTCTGCAGCGCTGCAATTGATATTGTGGTGCAGATGCGTGGCCATGGCTTGTTCCTCTCGTGCGCAAGTGATTGGGCAGAGGATAGGCGGAGGTGTGCGCGCGGGCAATGCCCGTTCATCGCGGGGACACCCGCCTTCGCCCATTGGGACCGGGCAGATCGGGCGACTACGCCGGACATGCCGCGAATCGGAACGCTATTTGCGATGCCGATCTCGCGCCCGCCGATTGTTAGGACCGTTGCAAGCTGCACAGCGCTGAACGCCGGACTGGACTCGTCTCATCATGACAAATCCGTTTTTTGCCCTTAAGGCCCGGCTGCCTGCGGTTCTGCAGGGCGCCTTTGGCATGGATCCAGTGCCGCCGGCGGGGCAGATCGAGGAAGGTTTGGCAGCATGGATACAGAGCGCCCGCGCCAAGGGCATGTTGATCCGCCCAGGCAGTTCGATCCGGCCATTCTGGCGGAGAACCCGCCTTCCCGAATTACGGAGATTGCCAGCGCCGGGCTGACTATAGCAACAATTGTGGCGATAGCCTTTGCCGCCCAGCGCCTTTCCCTCGACGCGATCCTGTCGATGCTGCCCAGTTCGCCATTGTTCTGGCTGGTGTTCGTGTTGAGCTATCTCACGATGCCGTTCAGCGATTGGGTGATCTTCCGCAGACTATGGAACCTCCCCGCAGCAGGTTTTATCGCGCTGCTGCGCAAATATGTGCTCAATGAAGTGGTGCTCGACTATCTCGGTGAAGCCAAGTTTTATGCCTGGGCGCGAAGCCGGCGGGCACTTACCTCGTCACCGTTTGGTGCGGTCAAGGATGTGGCCATTCTCTCAGCGATGGTCGGCAATGTGTTGACCTTGCTGCTGCTGATCGGTGTGTGGCCGATTATATCCAGCAACGCCATGGGGGTTGATCTGCGGGCAAGTTTCCTGCCGCTCGGCTTGGTGCTCGGCGTTTCCTTCGCTGTGCTGCTGTTCCGAAGCAAACTTTTCTCGCTGCCCAGCCGCGAACTGTGGTTCATCAGCGGCGTGCACATCTCGCGCACCGTTGTCGGGTTGGGGCTGACGGCGATAATGTGGCACCTGGTTTTGCCGCAGTATGGCATCGGTTCTTGGCTGATCCTTGCAACCTTGCGGATGCTGGTTTGGCGGCTGCCACTGGTGGCGAACAAGGACCTGTTTTTCTCGGTTCTGGCGCTTTACGCGCTGGGTAACCAGCCACAGCTCACCAGCTTGCTGGCGATGATGGCCGGACTTATGCTTACCGCGCACATTGTGATCGGACTGTTTTGTGCCGGGGTTGAAATCTATCAAGTTAGGAGTCGCAAATGACCATTGCCCTTGTTCTTGCCGTACTAGCCAGCGCGCCGCTTGCTTCCTCGCCCGATCTTGGCAAGGCCGAAGGCCGCTGCCGCCCGGGTGAAACCGGCCCCGCCTTGCATCTGGTCGCCAAGGGGCTGAAAGACCGCACTGGCAACCTCAAGGCTGAAGTCTATCCGTCGATTGATGCGGACTTCCTGCAGGATGACAACATCCTGTTGAACGCCGGCAAAGTGTTCCGCCGCGCCGAGGTTTCGGTGCCGGAATCGGGCGATCCGGTGGTTTGCATCCGGGTGCCGTCGGCGGGCGCCTATAGCGTGATCCTGATGCACGATCGCAATACCAACCGGAAGTTCAACTGGACGATCGATGGTATCGGCTTCACCGGCAACCCCAAGCTGGGCTGGTCAAAGCCAAAGGCTGCGTCCACCCGCGTCAACGCCGGCGGCGGTATAACGCGGACAGAGATAGTGATGAATTACAAGAAGGGCCTAGGGGTTGGGCCGTTGAAATAAGGCACGTCCGATCATCCCAGCAGTTCGGCATACCGCGACGGCCGGTGGGTTTTGACAAACCGCGTGTAGGTCGCATCGATGCTATCAAGCAGCGCGGGCACTGTGGTATCGCCCGGGTGAACGGCAATCCGGGCATCGCGCAAGGCCGATGGAAATGAACGCGCCAGCGCGGCAACCATCAGCGAGCTTAGCACGCGGGGGCGGCTGCGGCTGGCCCAGGTGATCACTGGGCTCCGCGCCAGCACTTTGCCGCTCGCCGGGGACCAGACCTTGATGTGATCTTCAGCCAGGGCGAATTGCTGCTGGGCCAGCGCCGCGCTTGCACCGTTGGAATAGAGCCATGCCGGTGCGACGAAACCCGCCACTTCGCGGCCAATCGCGTCTTCCACTACCTTGCGCCCGCGTTCGAGCCGCTGTTCGGCCTCTGCCTGCGAAAGCTGGGCAAACTCGCCCGCACCTGCCGTCATATGCTTCTGCATAAAGCCGCGCTTGAGCGCATCATCGCGGTGGCACCAGCCGTGGAGGAAAATTTCCGCACCAAGATCTGCCCAGCCGCGCAGTTTGGCCGCATAGGCCGCATTGCCAGCGAGCGGTGCGGCGTCTTCAAAATCGGGCACCACCAGCAGGGCAATGCGCGGCGCACCCAGCAGGCCGGTCAAGCGTTCAAACAGTGCATCAACCTCGGTTTCGAAACGCGGGCTAACATCGTGAATGGAAGCAAACAGGCGGTATTTTCGATCAGTCATCCGCACTCTTTACATCGCAGAAAACCAGAAGTCCCGCTCGATAACACGAGCGTCCACTGCCGCCGCGTCGCGCTTGAGGTGGCGAGGGGGTGATAGCGGCTTTTATCGCTGGTGCTTTGTTGCTATCCGACCTGTGCGCAACCCAAGTTGTAGGAAAGTTTACCCTTCGTGGAGCCATCCGATCACACGCCCACGACCGGAGGCGATCTCAGCGATCCCCTGCCGCTGGCAGTTCGGCAATCGCCGCTGTGGAAATGGGCGACACCGATCCTGTCGGCCGCGCTGCTTATGGCTATCGCCTGGCGGCTGAGGGGCATTGATCTGCACCGGGCCATTCCCACCAATCCGCTGTTCTGGGTTGCCCTTCTGGCCTACTGGGCCGCGCCGATCATTTCAGATTTCATCATTTATCGCCGTTTGTGGAAAATTCCCTCCGAAGGGTTGGTCGCCCTTTCGCGCAAGCAGGTGGGCAACGCACTGCTGTTCGAACTTTTGGGCGAAACCTATTTCTACGGATGGGCGCGCAAGAAGGTTGCAATGAAAACATCGCCGTTTGGAGCGATCAAGGATGTGACGATCCAGTCGGCGCTGGTCGGCAATATCATCACCCTCGCCCTGATGGCGATAATGTGGCCGCAATTCCGTGCGCTTGATATGGGTGTAGCTGGCAAACCCATGGCCCTGTCGATTGCGCTTATTGCCGCCGTATCGATCCTGATTGTGGTGTTCAGCAAACGCCTGTTCACCCTGAGCAGGCCCCAGCTTTGGCAGGTCGCTGGTATCCATCTGGTTCGTGTGATGTGCACCACCGGGCTGATAGCGCTTATCTGGAGTCTGTATGCTCCAGGCGTCGATTTCAGCATCTGGATGTTGTTGGCAACCGCGCAGCTGATGCTGGGCCGCCTCCCGCTACTCGTCAATTCTGACGTTGTGTTTGCCAACATTGTAATCTGGTATCTGGGTGCCAACAACGAAATCGAACAGGTGGTCGCGGTAGTGACAATCTTGGTTTTGCTGGTTCATCTGATTTCCGGGGCCTTGCTCGCACTGGGCGATCTGCTGACTTTTGAGCGCAGCACGCCAGACATCCCGCCGGCCGATTGATTAGTCTGACTGTTGATGCGTTGTTCAGGTGCTGTTATTGCGCCCGCCTGCTATGCGGTGGCCCAGTTGCATGGAAAGACGCTGAACGGTTATGCGGATTGTTGATGTTGCTGCATTTTACACCCCGCACGGCGGCGGGGTAAAAACCTATATAGATCGCAAGATGGTGGCCGGACCGCTTGCCGGGCACGAGATTATCGTCATCGCTCCCGGCACCGCCAACCGCGTTGAAGAGCGCGGGCCGAATGCACGGATCATTTATCTGAAAGAACCTGCGTTCCCGCTTGATCGCAAATATCACTATTTCCGTGACGTTGAAGCGCTCCACCGTACGCTCGATGAAATCCAGCCCGACATTGTCGAAGCCTCGTCACCCTGGCGCAGCGCCCGGCTGGTCGGTGAATGGCCCGGCGCTGCGCCGCGCTCGCTGATCATGCACGCTGATCCGATGTCGGCCTGGGTCTATCGCTATCTTGATCCGGTCGCGTCGCGCCAGACGATTGACCGCAGTTTCGCCTTCTTCTGGAGGCATTTGCAGATGCTCGACGCCTTGTTCGATGGCACGATAACCACCGGCGAAGATCAAACCAACCGGCTTCTCGCAGGCGGACTGACAAAGGTTGTTACCAATCCGATGGGGGTTCAGCCGGGGGTGTTTACGCCCGATCTTCGCGATGAAGGCTTTCGCGCGCGGCTGCTCGAACGCTGCGGTCTTCCACCCGATGCAACCCTGCTGCTGGGCGCCGGACGGCACGGCCCGGAAAAGCGCTGGCCGATGGTGATCGAGGCGGTAACCGCCGCTGGTGCAAACGCGGCAGTGGGGCTGATCATCGCCGGTGATGGCCGCGAGCGCGCGCGAATCGCCCGCGTTGCCGAACAGAACCCGCATATCCAGCTGATCGCGCCAGTAACCGACCGCACCGAATTCGCTCGCCTGATGGCGAGCTGCGATGCCCTGGCCCACGGTTGCGAGGCCGAGGTGTTTTGCACCGTGGGCGGTGAGGCACGCGCAGCGGGCCTGCCGATGATCATGCCAAACCGCGGTGGCGGGGCTGATCACGCGCATCTCGCCGAGGGCTGGATTTACGAATCAGGCGATCCCGCCTCGATGGCGCGCACCATTCTGGATTTCATCGCCGCTCCGCGTGCACATATCCGTGAGCGGGCGATTTATCATTCGCACTTTGTTCGCACCATCGACGAACATTTTGCCGACCTCTTCGCCTATTACGAAGAGCTGCTTCGGAAGCCCGGCATCATTGGGCGGCAACGCGCCACGACGGGTGACGCCGGGTATCCCGAAAGTTCAGCCGCCTGAAAGCGGGCTTGGCGGCTCAGCGGTGCATCGCGCACAGCTTGTTGCCATCCGGGTCGCGCAGATAGGCAAGGTACAGCCGCCCGAAGCTCGCCTCGCGCCAGCCGGGGGCATCCTCAATCGTGGTTCCGCCATTGGCGACGCCAGCAGCATGCCACGCATCTGCTTGCTCGGTGCTATCCATCGTGAAACCAATCGTGCAGCCGTTGCCAGCCGATGCAGGCTCGCCATTGATTGGCGGAGTAACCATAAACATGCCGCCGTTGTTCATATAGATCAGCCGGCCTTTATCGTCCTGCATTCCCGCGCGCCCGCCGACCGCAGTGAACAGTGCGTCATAGAACACTTTTGAACGCGCGGTATCGTTCGTTCCAACCATATTATGACTGTACATCTCTGTTTCTCCTTCAAAAAACCACAAAGCTACGGCTTCCCATAGCCGGCCCGGTACTTACGCTGAAGCTGACATAGCAGACTTTGGCTCACAGCGCGGCCCTTCAATGGCCCACTCCTCCGGACAATTGACGGGTAATCGCTTGCCGTGGAGGCGCACGCTTGGCAAGCCGTGTGCGATGAAAACGCTTCTTGATCCCGACAGACTGCTCACAGAAGGCCTCGCCGCCATCCGCGCACAATATAAGGTGCCCGTCGCCTTTCCTTCTGCGGTTGAAGAGGCTGCGAAGATTGCTGCGGCTCGCCTGCCCAATGAGCACGCTGACCGCACAGCAATCCCCTTTGTCACGCTCGATCCGGCACGCTCGACCGATCTTGACCAGGCCTTCACCATTGAGGCTGCGGGCAGCGACCTGCTGCTGCACTATGCCATAGCCGATGTCGCCTGGTTCGTGCGTGATGGCGACGCGCTTGATGTCGAGGCATGGGCGCGCGGAACCACCTGTTACTTGCCCGATGGCAAGGCCTCGCAATATCCCAGGTTGCTCAGTGAAAATGCCGCGAGCCTGCTCCCCGATGGCGACCGTCCTGCGGTGATCTTCACCGTGCGGCTTGATCCTGATGGTAATGCGCAACTTGATGGCGCCGAACGCGCGCTGATCCGCAACCGCGCCAAGCTTGCCTATGAAACCGCCACCGATGATCAGCTACCTGTGGGATTTGCGGAGTTCGCCAGCCGCGTCGAAGCTGCCGAGGAGCGGCGCGGAGCAGCGCGCACAGATCCGCCCGAGCAAGAGGTTTCGCGCGATGCCACGGGCCATTACACCCTAACGCTGCGCCCACAGCTGATAACCGAAACACGCAACGCGGCGCTGTCGCTGGCCTGTAATCTGGCAATTGCCGACGCGCTCTATGCCGCCAGAACCGGGTTGTTCCGGGTTATGCCCGCGCCCGATGTGCGGGCGATTATGCGACTGCGCGGCACCGCCAAGGCTTTTTCACTCGATTGGCCTCAGGCGCTGTCGCTCAGCGATTTCGAGAAGAAACTCGATCCTTCGAAACCCCGTGAGGCGGCCTTCCTGATGGCAACCCGGCGCGGCGGTAGCGGGGCATCCTATGTGCCGTTCCATGCCGGAGAGAAGCCATGGCATGCCGCGATGGCGGCAACCTATGCGCATGCCACTGCGCCGCTGCGCCGCCTTGCCGATCGTTACGTCGTGCGCGCTGCGCTCGCCGTAGCCAACGGCCAGCAGGTGGCTGATGTGGTCGCATCAGCCTTCCAGCGTCTTCCCAAAGTTATGGCCAGGGCCGACGCCCGCGACAATCAGGTTGACCGCGCGGTGATCGATCTGGCCGAAGCGGCAATTCTTTCCGGGCACGAAGGCGAAAGCTTCGATGCCGTGGTCACCGATCTCGGCGATGCGGGTGCACGCATCCAGTTATGCGACCAGCCGGTGGTCGCACGCGTGACCGCACATGGCGCCCTTCCCGGGACATCACTGCGCGTGCGCTTGCTCGGCGCAGACCCGATTAGGCGCGAGGTTCGCTTCGAGCGGATATCCTGAGAGTTTTTGCCGACTTGCCGCACAAGAGAATCGCGTTGCGCCGCGCTGCCACTGTTGTTAGGGCGCGCCTTCCCGCAAGGGGCACCCCAATATCGAGGCCCGATGGCGGAGTGGTTACGTAGCGGACTGCAAATCCGCGCACGCCGGTTCGATTCCGGCTCGGGCCTCCATTACCTCGCATGGCAATTTCTGCCAGCGGTTGAAAAATCCTTATCTCTGCCAGTTTTTGGGCAATCGCCGGCTGTCGGTGATTGCCCTTGTTTGCCTGCAATTACGGTCGATGAGGCGGCGCGGGCGCGGCTGGCTTTTGAGAAGACAATGGCGCTGCTCGCGGTCGATAGGCGGCCTTCCTAGCCGGCAGACTGCAGCTGCTTCTCCATTTCGCCCAGCACCCGGTAGCAATCGAGCACCTGGGCCACTGATGAATTCGGCTCGCGCCCCTCGCGGATCGCCGCGATGAATTCGCGGTCTTGCAATTCGATGCCGTTCATCGAGACGGCGACTTTGGAAACGTCGACTGGCTCTTCCTTGCCGGTGAACAGATCGTCGTAGCGCGCGATATAGGTGCCTTTATCGCCGATGTAGCGGAAAAAGGTGCCCAGCGGCCCGTCATTGTTGAAAGACAGTGACAGCGTGCAGATCGCCCCGCTTTCGCTTTTGAGCTGGATCGACATATCCATGGCGATGCCAAGTTCGGGGTGAGGCGGCCCTGCGATGGCATTGGCCTGGACGATCCGGCCTGCCTGATAAGCGAACAGGTCAACCGTATGCGCGGCGTGATGCCACAGCAGATGGTCGGTCCAGCTACGCGGCTCGCCCTTGGCGTTGATGTTTTTGCGGCGGAAAAAATAGGTCTGCACGTCCATTTGCTGAAGGTTCAGCTCACTCGCCATGATCCGGTTATGAACATATTGGTGCGAAGGATTGAAGCGGCGGGTGTGGCCGACCATGCAGGTGAGGCCGGTGGCCTCCGCCTTGGCCAGCACCGCCTCGCTGTCCGCCCAGCTGTCGGCCAGCGGGATTTCGACCTGGACATGCTTGCCCGCGTCCATGCACATGATCGCCTGTTCGGCGTGCATCTGGGTCGGAGTACACAGGATCACCGCATCGACATCGTCGCGGGCGAGCGCGTCCTCCAGTTCTGTCGATGAGTGCTTCGCTCCGTATTTCCGTGCAACTTCGGCGGCCTGTTCGCCGGTGCGGCTGATGATCGAAGTAATTTCAACCCCGTCGATCAGTTTCAGGCCATCAAGATGCTTTTCGCCGAATGCACCTGCGCCCGCCAAGGCTATTCTCATGTTACTGGCTCCAGAACGATATGCCCCACCGCCGTGTTGCTGGCGGGGACGTGGTAATGACGGTGCAGTGCGCGGGTGGTCTGCCCCAGCGCGCCCCGCATGATCAGCCACATGACCATTTCGATGCCCTCGCTGCCGGTTTCGCGCAGATATTCGATATGCGGTATGTGGCGCAGCGCATCGGATGATCCGACCAGCCCATCAAGGAAAGCATTGTCCCACGGCTGATTGATCAGTCCGGCGCGCGGCCCCTGCAACTGGTGGCTCATCCCGCCCGTGCCCCAGATCTGTACGTTGAGGTCTTCCGGGAAGCTGGCGACGGCGCGGGCAATCGCTTCGCCCAGCGACCAGCAGCGGTTGCCGGTGGGCGGCGGATAGGTGACGACATTGACCGCCAGCGGGATCACCTTGCACGGCCAAGCCTCGGGCTTGCCGAACATCATTGAAAGCGGCACGGTCAGCCCGTGATCGACGTCCATCTCGTTGATGATCGTCATGTCGAATTCGTCGAGGATCAAGCTTTGGGCGATGTGCCAGGCCATGTCTGGATGACCTTCTACATCGGGCACATTTCGCGGCCCCCAGCCTTCGTCAGCCGGGGCATAGCGCTCGCCGCAACCAATCGCGAAAGTCGGGATTACCTTCATATCGAAGGCGGATGCGTGATCGTTGTAAACGAGAATCACGACGTCGGGCTTCTGTTGCGACTCCCACGCCTTACTCCATTCAAATCCGGCAAAGCAGTCGCGCCAGTAATCCTCGCCGGTCTTGTCGAAATCGGAGGCGACGCCAAGCAAAGGGATGTGGCTGCAGCCGACGCCTGCGGTAATGCGGGCCATCTCAGTGCGCATCGCTTTTCGAACGGACACCTTCGGGCGAGCGTCCGCCCGCCAGCATCATCGCCGAATAGTCTTCAACCGGCATGCCGGTCATGGTGCTGACGGCCTGAAGAAAGCTCAGCCCATCGGTCGAAAATACCTTGGCGAGGAAATAGATATTGCCGCCAAGATCGAGGCAGCGGTTGTAGTCCCGCGCCAGCACCGCCTGCTTTTGATCCTCGCTCATCGGCCATTCGTCGAGATAGGCGCGCTCGCCAGCCTTCCAGCGCTCGCGGTTTTCTGGCTTCATCAGGCTCATGGCAAATTGATTGAGATGATAGCCAGCCCTCGCCCGTGCCGCAGTAAACACGCGGGTGCCTGGAATGTCCTCCAACTCGGCAAGATAGGCGTGGATGTCCTGGTTCATTCGCCCGCTCCAATCCGGCGCTGGATGATCTGGCGGGCGCGGACACCGCCTTGATCTATGTTATAGGCTTGGGGCTTGAGGTCTGGATTGGCGGCCATCGAACGTTGCTGGGCTTCGAGCACTGCGACGTCCTCGAGGAATACCCCGCCCTGCTGCGCCTTGAACCGCGCAGTGAAACCCTGGTCGGCAATGTTAAAATTACGCGCCATGCCCCAGAAGTAATGGGTTGAAGTCTCGCTCACCGGGGTCATCACATCGATCACGAACCCGCGTACGCCCTGA
This sequence comes from Novosphingobium sp., assembly GCA_031410395.1. Lineage (GTDB taxonomy): Bacteria > Pseudomonadota > Alphaproteobacteria > Sphingomonadales > Sphingomonadaceae > Novosphingobium. The sequence continues at coordinate 6,198 of JANNZB010000702.1, read as the reverse complement.
TCGTGGCTTTCGATGCTTGCCCCTGCCCCAATCGGCGCGACGCCGACATCAATGATTACCGCAGAGGGAGCGACGAATTGGCACACTTGCCAGCGGTCCACTGGGCCATCTTCGCCCAGCGCTTCGCGCCAGAACGGCGGTGCGTCGATCCCCGGCATCCAGCGGGTGACCCAGACCGCGTCGCCCTCGACCCGCGTATCGATCGGCGCGTGCATCAGTTCGGGCTGGCCGATTGATCCGGCATGGACGTGCGTCTCGTGAGTCAGGTCCATCAGATTGTCGATCACCAGCCGGTAATCGCAGGCGATCGGATAGTAGCCGCCGTCAAACGTCCAGCCCTCGGCCGAACATGGCCACAGATCGGGGATTAGCGCTTCGTCGGCCTTGGCCTTGTCGCCGACCCAGATCCACACGAACCGGTGCTTTTCGGCGACGGCGTAGCTTTCAACGCAGACCCCTTTGTTCACTGTATCGCCGGTGAGTGGCATTTGCTCCGCCAACCCGTCGGGGCCGAGTTTCAACCCGTGGTACTTGCAGCGGATCGAATCGCCCTCTTTTATGCCCATCGAGAGCGGCAGCAACCGGTGCGGACAGGCGTCGCGCAGCGCTACAACCGAACGGTCGAGCTTGCGCCAGAGCACCACCGGCACCCCGCAGATCGTGCGCGCCAGCGGGCTGCGGTCCAGCTCCGCGTCCCATGCGGCGACATACCAGACGTTGGTGATCCAGGTGCTCACTTGCTTCGCGTTTCCAGCTTGGCGTCGAGCCGGGGAAACACCCGCCTGGCGTTGCCCTCGAAAATCGCATGGCGCTGATCCTCGCCAATGTCCAAAGCATCGACATACCGCTTGGTATCGTCGAAAAAGTGCCCGGTGGTCGGATCAATGCCGCGCACCGCGCCGACCATTTCACTGCCGAACAGGATGTTCTTGGTCTCGATCACCTCGGCCAGCAGGTTCACGCCGGGCTGGTGATAAACGCAGGTGTCGAAAAACACGTTGTTCATCAGGTGGCCCGCAAGGTCGGGCTTTTTGAGCATGTCTGCGAGGCCGCGATAGCGCCCCCAGTGATAGGGCACGGCGCCGCCACCGTGCGGGATAATGAAGCGCAGGCTGGGGAAGCGGGAAAACAGATCGCCCTCTATCAGTTGCATGAAGGCGATGGTGTCGGCGGCGATGTAAAAGGCACCGGTTGCGTGGAGCCCCGGGTTGCAGCTGCCCGAAACATGGATCATCGCCGGAACGTCGAGCTCGCACATGGCTTCGTACATCGGGAACCAAAAGGCATCGGTCAACGGTGGTGCCTGGAAATGGCCGCCGCCCGGATCGGGATTAAGGTTGCAGCCGATAAAGCCGAGCTGCTCGACGCAGCGGCGCAGTTCGCTGATCGATACGGCAAGATCGGACGTCGGGTTCTGCGGTAGCTGGCAGACGCCGGTGAAGGTCTCGGGATAAAGCTGGCAGACCCGCGCGATCAGATCGTTACAGGCGATGCTCCAAGCTTCGCTGACGGCCTGATCACCGATATGATGCGCCATGGTGGAAGCGCGGGGGGAGAAGATCGTGTGGTCCGCGCCGCGCTCGCGGATCAGACGCAGCTGGTTCTGCTCGATCGTCTCGCGGATTTGGTCGTCAGAGATGACGGGGTAGGGCGGGGGAGTTTGCCCGGACTTGAATGCCGCCTCCTGCGCCTCACGCCACTGGTTATGTGGCTCGGGTGCAGTCGTGTAATGGCCGTGGCAATCGATAACCAGTGTCACAAGTGACCTCCCAGACTACGCTGGCGCCTGACAGTAGAGTTGGTCATTACTGGCTCTACACCAAGCGATTTCAGCGTCTTTGCGGCCTCTTCCATCTCGGCTGCGCGCCGCGCGCCATGGACTTGCATCCGCGCGAGATTGTGCGCGGCCCGCTCGCTCCAGCCAATCGTCTTTTCGCTGGCGTCGAGCGAGGCGAGAACTTCGGCGGCCACCCCCGCCGCCCTTGCGGCGAGCAACATTTCGGCGGTCAGCGCTTCGATACCCTTGACCATTACCGAGCGGATCATTTTGATTGTCGAGGCCTTGCCGATCTCGTCGCCAACGATGCGGATATTGCTAAAGCCCAGCGCCGCCAGCAGCGCCTGCGCATCGGGCGCAGCCTTGCCCGCCAGCAGCAGCGGCACGGCCAGCCGCGCAGGATCGACCGGAGCCAGCACCGCCACGTCGACGTAGCGTCCACCCGCCGCCTCGATCATGCGGGCGGCCGCGCGCTTGGTATCTGGAGCAACCGAATTCAAGTCGCACCACATCGCACCGGGGGCGAGGCTGGCCGCGCATTCCGCCGCTGCCGTCAGCGCCTGATCGGCGGTGACCAGTGAGAGCACCAGCGGCACCCCGGCCAAGGCTTCAGCCGCGCTTTCGGGCGCAGCAATTCCGGCCGCGGTAACCGCCAGACGGCGAACAGGGGAAATGTCATAGGCGCGTGCGTGCGTGCTCCAGCCGCCCGCCGAAGCGAAAGTCGAACCCGCTTCGCCGAAGCCGATCAAAGTAACAGCACAGATCATAGTATAACCTTGGCCCCCACGCAGGCAGTGAGGCTAATTGAATGCGTAGCGCGACTATTATTTTTTGCGAATCATTAGCTCAACCTTGCGCCCTCCTCGCGCAGTATTGTCAGGAATTGGGCTTGCAGCGCAGTGGGCCTCCATCCGTCGCGGATGGCGATGCCGATCATCCGTTCGACCGGCGCCGGTGCAGGCATCGCTGCCAGCAACCCGGCATCCAGTTCCACGGCAAGCTGGTCGCGTGAGAGCAAGGTCAGGGCATCACTCGCCAACAGCATCTGACGCACCATCATCACCGACCCGCATTCGATCGAAACATGCGGCGGCTCGTAGCCCATATCCCGGATCATACCCTCCCAGTAACGGCGCAGCGGGGTCTCCCGTCCCGGCAGAATCCAGGGGTAGGCCAGCATGGCGGGCGCAGGATCGGCAGCGCTCAACAGCGGATGTCGGGCGCGCATCAGCACGACCGGGCGGTCGATGAACACTGCCTCCTGCACCAGTCCATCAGCCCCGGCCTCCCCCCGCAATGCGCCCAGAAGCATGTCGATATCGCCATCACGCAATGGCCCGGCGAGTTCGGCGTGCGAGCCTTCATGCACCGCCACATCGATATCGGGAAACTCTGCGGTGAAGCGCATGATGCTGGCGGGAAGCCAGCGTGCACGCGAGAGCGGCATCGCTCCGACTACGATCCGCCCGCCCGCCAGCCCGCGCCAAGCCGCCACTTCAGCGATCCCGGCACGCAGTTCTGCCAAAGCCAGACTGAAGTTGCGGGCGCGGCGTTGCCCAGCCCCGGTGAGCATGATGATGCGGCCGCTGCGCTCGATAAGGCGTTGCCCCAGCGCCACCGACAGATCGGCAACAGCACGGTGCAGCGAAGCACTCGACAAACCGGTCGTTTGAGCTGCCCCGGCATAGCTTCCGGCGCGGGCGACGGCAAGGAACGCGCGCAGCTGTGTGCCGGTCACGCGGGTGCTGCCAATATGAGCCAGGGCCGCCTCTGCACGGGAGGCAAGAAACAGCGCGGGCGGAGTCGGTGACATGCCGGCGGAGCCCCTTTCGAACAGCGTGACGGCCAAACTGGTCTCAAGCCCGGCAATCGCCTGGGTGAGCGCCGGCTGGGTCAGATTGACCGCCCGGGCAGCGCGGGTCAGGCTGCCTGAACGCACGGTTGCGGCGAAAGCGGCAAAATGCCGGATATTGGGCAAACGCTTATTCATGAATTGTCGATTAGCAAATATTTATGCCTTGCGCCATGTTCGCATTGGCGAGAAAGATTGCGGCGCAGCATGATCGCTAAATCACGTGATTGGCAAGTGTCAGGAGTGCGTCCATGAGCGGCATCGTCGTCCAGAATATTGACCGCGCCTCGCCTGCGGTGATCGACGGCCTGCGTGCTTGCGGTGTTGCTACGGTGCATGAAGCCCAGGGCCGCACCGGGCTGCTGGCGAGCCACATGCGCCCGATCTATTCGGGCGCACGCATTGCCGGTTCAGCCGTTACGATCAGCGCACCGCCGGGCGATAACTGGATGGTGCATGTCGCCATCGAACAGTTGAAAGACGGCGACATTCTGGTGATTGCGCCAACCAGCCCTTGCGAAGATGGCTATTTCGGCGATCTGCTGGCAACGTCTGCGCAAGCGCGCGGCTGCCAGGGGCTGGTAATCGACGCCGGCATTCGCGATGTGCGCGATCTCACTGAAATGGGCTTTCCGGTCTGGTCGAAGGCAGTCCTTGCCCAAGGTACGATCAAGGCCTCGCTGGGCTCGGTCAATGTACCAGTGGTCTGCGCCGGAGCGGCGATTAATGCCGGAGACGTGATCGTTGCCGACGATGACGGGGTTTGCGTGGTCCCGCGCGACAAGGCGGAAGAAGTCCTCAAAGCCGCACAGGCGCGCGAGGCCAATGAGAGCGACAAGCGGCAACGTCTGGCGTCGGGCGAACTGGGCCTCGACATGTACAAGATGCGCGAGAAGCTGGCTGAATTGGGCCTGAAATATGTCTGACCCTGCCCCTTCAGGAAAAATGGTGACCGGTTTTCCGCCCGGAAGGGGCAGCAACAAAGGCGTGCCCTGCATGTGGATGCGCGGTGGGACGTCCAAAGGTGGCTACTTTCTCAAGTCAGACCTGCCCGTAGATATTGCCACGCGCGATGCCTTCCTTCTGCGTGTAATGGGCTCCCCCGATCCGCGCCAGATCGACGGCATGGGTGGGGCCGACCCGCTGACCAGCAAGGTGGCCGTAGTTTCAAAGTCGCAGCGCCCAGGGATTGATGTCGATTACCTGTTCCTTCAGGTCTTCGTCGATCAGGCGATTGTTACTGATGCACAGAATTGCGGCAACATCCTGGCCGGGGTTGGGCCATTCGCCATCGAGCGCGGGCTGTTGGCGGCGAGAGGCGACGAGACTCCAGTGGCGATTTTCATGGAGAACACCGGGCAAGTCGCTGTTGCTGCGGTGCAGACTCCCTCTGGTGCGGTCACCTATGCGGGCGACGCGGCGATCGACGGGGTTCCCGGCACGTACGCGCCGGTCCCGCTCGAATTCCGTGACACTGCAGGTTCTTCCTGCGGAGCGTTGTTACCGACCGGCAATGCCGTCGATGTGATCGAGGGGGTCGCTTGCACGCTGATCGACAACGGCATGCCCTGCGTGGTGTTGCGGGCCGTGGCGGTTGGAGCGAGTTGCTATGAAGATCGCGACTGCCTCGATTCCAATCTTGAACTGAAGGCCCGGATCGAAGCGATCCGCCTGATCGCCGGTCCGCTGATGAACCTTGGCAATGTCAGCGAAAAATCGGTGCCGAAGATGATGCTGGTCGCTGCGCCCAAAGCTGGCGGAGCGATCTGTGTGCGCAGCTTCATCCCCCACCGCGCTCACGCCACGATTGGCGTGCTGGGCGCGGTGAGCGTGGCCACTGCCTGCCTGATCGCGGGATCACCGGCGGCAGAGGTCGCGGCCGTTCCGAAAGGCAGCCGGAAGACCCTGTCCGTCGAGCATCCGAGCGGGGAGATGAGCTGTGTGCTTGAAACCGACGAAAATGGCGCAGTCGTCAGTGCGGCGCTGCTGCGCACGGCGCGCAAGCTGATGGATGGAAGGGTCTATGTCTGATCGTATCGTCAGCTGGCACGGTAACCCCGCAAAGCCGCGCTATAGGCCGCCACCTGGTGCCATAGATGCGCATTGCCACGTCTTTGGGCCGCAAGCCCGCTTCCCATTCAGCGCCAAGGCCAAATATTTGCCCGACGATGCCGGTGCGAAAATGCTGTTCGCCTTGCGCGACCATCTCGGCTTCACGCGAAATGTTATTGTCCAGGCGAGCTGCCACGGCACCGACAATTCCGCCACGCTCGATGCAATTGCGCAATCGAACGGAATGGCGCGCGGCGTGGCGGTGGTCGATCCGGCGATTTCGCCAAGTGAGCTGGCGGCCCTGCATACAGGCGGCATTCGCGGTGTCCGCTTCAATTTTCTCAAGCGACTGGTCGACAATGCACCCAAGGACAAGTTCCTCGAATTGGCCGGGCGTTTGCCGCAAGACTGGCACGTTGTTGTCTATTTCGAGGCCGATATCCTTGAAGACCTGCGCTCCTTCCTGGACGCAATCCCGGTGCCGCTGGTGGTTGATCACATGGGTCGCCCCGACGTC
>JANNZB010000701.1:0-2844 GCA_031410395.1 Novosphingobium sp. | reverse complement strand
CTACATCTGCGATGACATCGAAGCGGCACTCGCCGTGTTCAAGGCGCGCGGGCTCACCAAAGACCCGATGATCATCCCCGTCGATCAGTCGGTCGATACGCCGGACGGCCCAAAGCGCCAGAAATCGCGCATCGCGATGTTCAGCCACGGCGGCGTGCAATATGAACTGATCGAGGTCGAACTCGACGAAACTGGCGTCTATGCTAACGCACCGGCCAACGGCGGGCCGATGCGATTTCACCACACCTGTCAGCGCGTGCCCGATTGGGCGGCCTTCCGCGCCGCAGTTGACGCGCAAGATCTGCCCATCGTTTTCGAGCGCGATTCAGGCCCCGGAAAGCTGAGCTTTGCCTACCTCGATGGCCGTTCTGCCTTCGGCCATTACCTCGAATATACCTATATGCCCGAAGCGATGTGGGACCAGATCAGCGCGATGTGATCGCGCCACACGGAGTATAAATGATGGGTTTTCAAACCCCCAATGCCGACCTGCTCCCGCGCTCGGCGCTGATCATCGGCGATCATGTTGAGGAACAGGGTTCGGGCGATCTGCACGCGCATATTTATCCCGGCACCGGCACTGTCACCCGCGAGTTCCGCATGGGTTCGCCTGCCGACATTGACCGCGCGGTTGACGCCGCGCAAGCCGCCTTCCCCGCATGGCGCGCAATGACTGGAGACAAGCGACGCAACCTGATGTTCACACTCGCTGCCCTGCTTGAGGCGGAGTCACTTAATATGGCTTCGACTTTGGTGGCAGAGAATGGCTCCACGCTGATGGGCGCGGGCTACATGGGCTTCGATGGAGCGCAGAAGTTCCGCTATTTCGGCGGCTGGGCAGACAAGATCGAAGGCCGCACGATCTCCACCTGGGGCGGGTCTGCGCATGATTACGTGCAGTATGAACCCTTCGGCGTGGTCGGCGTGATCGTGCCGTGGAACGGGCCGATCTTCGCCGCCACTATGGTGCTTGCCCCTGCACTCGCGGCGGGCAATTGCATCGTCATCAAATCGCCCGAACTTGCACCCTATTCGGTCATGCGACTGGTTGAACTGATCCGGCAAGCAGGGTTTCCGCCCGGCGTGGTCAACCTCGTCACTGGCGGTGCAGATGTGGGCGCGGCGATGGTTTCGCACCCCGGCATCGGCAAGATCGAATTTATCGGCAGCGGCGCGACTGCCAAGCTTATCCTGACCAATGCGGCGCAAAGCCTCAAACCGGTCGGGCTGGAGCTTGGCGGCAAATCGGCAGTGATGGTCTTCGCTGATGCCAATTTGGCCGACGCTGCCAAGCGCGGGCTCTCGGGCGGGGTTTCGGCCAATGGTCAAGGCTGCGTCAATGGCACAAGGCTTCTCGTCGAGCGGTCAATTTACGAGCCTTACCTTGAGATGCTGGGAGCAATGTCCACGAATGTCACCGTTGGCGATCCCTTTGATCAGGCGAGCGCGCTTGGCCCAGTGATCTCCGAGGCGTCACTGGCGCGGATCAGCGGCATGGTTGCGCGCGGAGTGAGTGATGGCGCGCGGTTGATCAGCGGCGGTAAGCGCTTGGGCGGCGATCACTCAAATGGCTATTTCCTGCCGATCACCGTGCTGGCCGACGTTTCGCCCGAAAGCGAAATCGCCAAAAACGAAGTATTCGGCCCCGTGCTTACCGTCACCCCATTTGACAGCGAGGAAGAGGCTGTCGCGCTGGCCAATGACAGCGATTACGGCCTCGGTGCTTACATTCACACCACCAACCTGGCCCGCGCGCACCGCGTGGCTGGCCTGATGATGGCAGGACAGGTGCAGGTCAACGGATCGGGCGAGGCGATGACGCCTTGCGTGCCTTTTGGCGGCATGAAACACTCTGGCCACGGACGGCTCGGCGGCATCGAAGGCCTGCGCGAATTCCAGCAGGTTCGCAATGTTTGGGTGAACCTGCAAGGCTGATTATTAGGGATATTTCCAATGACATTCACAATCGATCAGTTCCGCCTAGACGGCAAAGTCGCCGTGGTCACTGGCGCGGGCGGGCGCGGAAATTCAATTGGCCGCGCCTATGCACTGGGACTTGCCGAAGCGGGTGCTTCCGTGGTGGTCGCGGACCTGAACGAGGACGGCGCGAAGGCCGTCGCGAGCGAGATCGTTGCGGCGGGCGGCAAGGCAATTGGGGTCGGCGTTGATGTGGCGAATGAAGCCTCAACCCTCGCCATGGCGTCGGCGGCTAACGCGGCTTTCGACGGGGTGGATATCCTCGTCAACAACGCGGCGCTGATGGTCGATATCAGCTGGGACAATTTCGAAACTATTGCGATGGAAGCCTGGCATCGGGCCTTTGCAGTGAACCTCGAAGGCGCGCTTTTGTGCACCCGCGCAGTGCTCCCCTCGATGCGTTCGCGCGGCGGGGGCCGGATCGTCAACCAGACCTCGGGCGGCGCCTTTCCCGCTTCGGGGCTTTACGGTATCACAAAACTGGCGCTGGTTGGCCTGACTACCGCGCTCGCCAAACAATACGGCAAGGAAGGCATAACCTGTAACGCAATCGCGCCGGGCAATGTCACCAGCGATGCGGGCAAGATGCTGGTGCCCGATGATGGTCCGTTCCTGCAGGCGCTGAAAATGGCCTGCGCCAGCCGCCCGCAAGGCGCGCCTGATGAACTGGTGGGAACGCTGCTACTGCTGTGTTCTGAGGCGGGAGCGTGGATTACCGGGCAAACAATCCACGTCGATGGCGGATGGATTTTGCGGCCCTGATTGGGCATAGGCTGCGCGGGTCCTTCAACAGGCTCAGGATGAGCGGAGTTTTGGTGAGTTGGTAAAAAAATTCAGAGTGATAATTTACAAGGTCCGCTCATCCTG
>JANNZB010000700.1:0-1577 GCA_031410395.1 Novosphingobium sp. | reverse complement strand
ACATAGTTCATCAGGTTGGAAAACAGGAACCAGAAGACCGGAATGGTGAGCAGCGCGCCGCCGTAAATATACCAATCCTTGCCCGCATCTGCAGTCGCTGGCCGCTCGCCATAGCCGTTGAGACGACCGCCATCGAACTGGAACAACAGCCACGAACAGAGCATACCAATGGCCGCCAGCCCGAATCCGGCCCAGAAACCCAGCGACTCCGCCAGCATCGGACAGAAGAATTGCGAAATCAGCGATCCCAGATTGATGCCCATGTAAAACATTGTGAACCCGGCATCGCGCCGCCTGTCTCCATCGGCATAAAGTGAACCGACAATGGTGGAGATATTCGGCTTGAAAAAGCCGTTGCCGATGGTGACTGTGGAGAGCCCCAAAAGCAGCAACAGCACAAAGAACGGAGAGCGTTCGCCATCGGATTTGAAATCGCCAGCAGCAAATTTGCGAACTTCCTTTTTGTCCGCAGCCAGCAGGGAGACGGTCTTGTCCTCATTACCCTGGATCTGCAGTTTCTGGCCCGCCAGAGTCACAAACTTGGTCTGCGCCTCACCCTTGCCCTCGACAGTGATTTCGTATTTCTGGCCGTCAATCGTCGAGAAGGGTTTGGCAGAATCGCTGCTCGCGCTGAAGGCAAGGATGAAATAGCCGATCGACATCATGATCGCACCAAACTTTACCGAGCGTTTGGAACCCAGATAATTGTCCGCAATCAGCCCGCCTACCAGCGGGGTGAGATACACCAGCGCGGTAAAGCCGCCATAAAGGCCCGCCGTCGTCGTATCGCTGAAGAGGAAATGGTTGGCGAGATAGAGCGTAAGGATCGCCCGCATGCCATAATAGCCGAAACGTTCCCACATTTCGGTGGTGAACAGGCGCTTGAGCTGTTTGGGGTGGCCGAACCATCCGCCCTGCGCATGGGTATCAATGGTGGTGATATCAACCGGGACGGCACCCGGTTCGCTTGCTGTGTCGTCGGTAATCGACATGTGATCCTGCGCTCCCCGTGGATTCTGTTGCGTGCGAACCTAGCGGGGAATCCGCAACCCTCAAGCAATTTTATTGCGCGCGCCTTTGGGCTTCTTCCGTGAGCAGGCGCACGCGATCCTTTGTCCGCTGATGGGTGCCATCGGAAAAGATGCCCGCGCCGGTCTTGCGCCCGAAACGCTGCCAGAAACGCGCGGCGGCCAGCGGATCATATCCGGCATTTTTGAGCAGCGACACGCTCATCTTGTCAGCCTCAATCTCGGTTGCCTTGATCGTCGCCGCGCGTCGCCCTTCCCGGTCAAGCCGCTCACGGTGCCCCAGAATGTTGTGCGCCATTTCATGCGCGATGATCGCCGCGAGTTCATTATCGTCCGCCGCATATTCGGCGACAGCACTGGTCAGTTGCACATAGGTGCCATCGGCACGGGCATTGAGCTTGCGCCCCGGCACCACCTGCACGCGCGAGGCGCAGCCGGGTGTGCCTGCCAGCATGAAGGGCCGGGGATGATCGGGGCGATCCACGATCAGGATGGTCGGGCCGGTTTCAATGGCGGCTTCGATCTTTGCTATCCGGGCATAGGGCGCTT
>JANNZB010000699.1:0-1662 GCA_031410395.1 Novosphingobium sp. | reverse complement strand
CTGATCGCGACACCCCCAGCACATGGGCCATCAGCAATTCGGCATCGAGGCGGGGGGTATCGCTTTTGCTCTCTAGCGCTTCGGCGGCTTCACGCAGGGCGAGGCCGACTGTCACTCACCCAGCGCCGCAAGCCGTTTGGCCTGATCCTCGGCGATCAGCGCGTCGATCAGTTCACCCAGCCCGGCACCTTCAAGAATCTCGGGCAGGCGGTGCAAGGTCAGATTGATCCGGTGATCGGTCACGCGCCCCTGCGGGAAATTGTAAGTGCGGATGCGTTCAGACCGGTCGCCCGACCCGACCATCGCTTTGCGCGCCTCGGCCTCGGCTCCCTGTGCCTCGGCGCGGCGAAGATCATAGAGCCGCGTGCGCAGCACCTGCATGGCCTTGGCCTTGTTCTTGTGCTGACTGCGCTGATCCTGCTGGATCACCACGAGGCCGGTGGGCAGGTGGGTGAGCCGCACGGCGCTATCGGTGGTGTTGACGTGCTGCCCGCCCGCCCCGCTCGCCCGGTAGATATCGATCTTGATGTCACCGTCATCGATCTGGACATCGACCTCGTCCGGCTCGGGCAGAACCGCAACCGTGGCGGCGCTGGTGTGGATGCGCCCGCCGCTTTCGGTCAACGGCACCCGCTGCACCCGGTGGACGCCGCTTTCAAACTTGAGCTTGGCGAAAACCCCGGTTCCCGCAATGTTGGCGACCACTTCCTTGAACCCGCCAATGTCACTGGCGCTGACCGAAATCAGCTCAATCCGCCAGCCCTGCGCGACGGCATAGCCTTCATACATCCGGTAAAGATCAGCCGCGAACAGCGCCGCCTCATCGCCGCCGGTGCCCGCGCGGATTTCAAGCATGGCGGGGCGGGAGTCTGCCGAATCGCGAGGGAGCATTGTGATGGCGAGGGCGTGTTCCGCCTCGGGCAGTTCAGTTTTGATCCGGGCGATTTCTTCCTCGGCCATGGCGCGCATTTCGGGATCGGTGTCGTTGAGCGCGCTCAAGCTGGCAAGCTCACTGCGCATGGATGTGACGGCGGCGGCGGCATGGGCGACAGGTTCCAGCTCGGAATAGTCACGGCTGGCGGAGACGAATTCGTGACCCTCAAGCGTGCCCGATGCGAGCCGCGCTTCGAGCTCGGCGAAGCGGCTGGCGATCTGGGAAAGGCGGGTGGAGGAAATGGTCACTTCGCTCGCCCCTCCTCTTCAGGGGAGGGGTTACGAAGACTTGGCAGCGTGCTGCCGAGCCGCAGTGGGGTGGGGTCTGTCGTCCGGGTCAGAAGCTGCATCCATCGAACCCCATGACCGGAGCGCTGTTATTCAACCGACCCAGCCGCAAGGCCGCTCTCCCCCATCCACGGCAGGGCGGACGGCGAAATGGACCCTGAAACAAGTTCAGGGTGACGAAGAATCTGATGTCGATCATTCTGCTGCTACGTAATCTTCGAAGACGTTGGCGATCCGCTCGTTCGACCGGATTAACTTGAGAGCCTCATGCTTGGTTCCATCACGAATATCGAGCGAAACTATGGCCGCTGGATTAGACTTCATCGCTCGGTCGAAGCGTTTGCGAGGGCTACCGGTCGCAAACGCTTCAGCAGTTATACCAGCGCGACGGTAGGTAGCTACAAGTTGCAAAGCTTCTAATTCCAATGCCGAATTTTCAGC
>JANNZB010000698.1:0-11264 GCA_031410395.1 Novosphingobium sp. | reverse complement strand
GTTTTCTGCGCCTTGAAGGCAACCAGTGGGGCAATGTCCCGATGAACCTCGAACTGCGGCTTTCGGTTGAAGACAGTCCGAATTCGGCAGCCTGCGTGATGGACGCGATCCGCTGCTGCAAGGTCGCGCTTGAGCGTGGTGAGGGCGGGGCACTGATCGGCCCATCGGCCTATTTCTGCAAGCACCCGCCGCAGCAGTTTAACGATGATACTGCCGCACACATGGTGGAAGAATACATCACTGATGCTGCTCTAGCGGCTGAATAACAGACTATATTTAATCGTTTTGCGGGCGCCGACCATCCTCAGGGGACGGTCGGCGTTGCCAATTTGGGGGCGGGCCAAGCCGGATGGATGCGCTGATCATCGCTGCTGGATTCGGCAGCCGCCTTCGCGCGCTGTCGCCGTCAAAGCCGTTGACGCCGGTGGCCGGCAAACCGCTCATTGAACTCGGTATTCGCCAGGCTAAGGCCGCAGGCGCAGCGCGGGTCGTGGTCGTCACGGGGCATGAAGCGGTTCGGCTAGAGGCCCGTCTGAAAGTGCTTGCTGACCAGGCGGCAATCCCCGTTGATACCGTGCGGATTGATGATTGGACAAAGCCCAATGGCTATTCGGTTATGGCGGGGGCGGCGCAGATCACCGGCGATTTTCTGCTGATGATGGCCGATCACATTTTCAGCGCGCCGATCCTTACCCTGTTGGCGAAGCAGAGCAGTCCAAAACGCGCAGTGACGCTGGCGATTGACCGGCGCATTTCCAGTCCATTGATCGATCCCGACGATGCAACCTGGGTCGAAACCGGCCCAGACGGGATGATTCGCGCAATCGGCAAGTCGATCGCCACCTATGACGCGGTAGATTGCGGCGCGTTCTACGCCACGCAGGAGCTTCCGCTGGCAATTGCCGAGGCAATTGCGTCGGGCAAATCGGGCGGCCTGTCAGATGGTATGCAGGTGCTCGCGGATCGCGGCCGCGCGGGCATTATGGATATCGGCGATGCCTGGTGGCTCGATGTCGATGATCCCCGCGCGCACATATTGGCGGAAGCCGAAGTGGCTTTCAGACTGCCAGAGATTTACGCTACGGCCCGCAATAACCTGGGCTCAGAACAGCAAGGTGTCAGGGATATTTCATCCGGATCTCGGTGACCAAACCTGACTTGGGGATGTCCAGTCGAACCGATTTGAATGCGGGCAAACCAAAAAATGTACGCGGGTTGTTGGTGAACCCCCACCCTTCTTTTGGCAGGCCAAGACCTGACCGATCGAACTTTTCATTCGCGTTTTCATCGTGGTAGAGCGCAACCGCATAGGTGCCAGCGGAAGGCAGGAAAATGCATCCATGCGTAGTGCCCGCCTCGGCCTTGACCCTGCCGACCTCAATCGAGCCATGCTTGACCAGAAACCGGCGCGAGTCATCGACGTAGACGGTCATCACCAGATAACCGTTGCCATTTCGCAGGCCCTCGGCGGTGAGCGATAGCCAAGTGGCAGCCGGAGTGCCTGCGCAGCCCGCAGGGGGACCTTCGTTGCCCTGCGCCAACGCGTTAGGTGCAATGGAAGCCCAAATAGCCAGTCCAATTACCGTGGCATTGATGCTTTTCAAGAATGGTATCACAGGCAAATCCCAGGCAGTTCCAACCAGAAACATTCGGACTGATCTCTGGTTCCAATGCCCCGCAAATAGGGGGAAAGCATGTAAGAAATTGTAACGGAGCGAGTTCTCATCGCCAGTCACCAGCCACGAATCAGCATGCTGGCGCTACCGCATCAACAATCGCCGCGCAGACCTGGGGCAGGAGTTCGTAATCGCGGGGGTAGTGCAGAGCGAAAGCCGGTGCTTGGCGGGCGAGCGCCGCTGCGATTTGCAGCCTGGCAGAGGCCGAACGATTATCGGCGGGATCGAGGGCAAAGCTGTTGCTGGTCAAGGCCATACAGACCTCAGCAGGACTTAACCGGCGCAGGCACACCTTGCCGTCGGGCAGGGCATTTTCGAGAATGAACACGCCTGCAATCGGCTGATAGTCTGGCTCGGGCTGCGCCATGCAAGGCAGCGTGATGCGCTCCTTTTTTGTCTGACTGCCGATGGGATGATGCACGGTGCCCTTTGGCAGTAGATTGGTACGCGAATCGGGTAGCAACCGCAGGCTGGGGTAAATCGAACGCGCCAGCGGCCGGCCATCGTCTATTTTAATAACCATTGCATCATCACCCAAAAGCACCATGCCTTGGGCATACAGGCTGGTTGCCAGGGTCGATTTGCCTCGTCCGGTATCGCCGAGCAGCAGGATGGCCGCTCCGTTATGGGCGATCCCCGCCGCATGGAGAACGAGATCGCCCTGCTGGCCGATGATCCGTGGGACGATCTGGTCGAGCAGCAGATGCTCAAGCGTCGTCTCGGGCAAGTGCTCAGTGAAGGGATGGCAGGTAATCGACCGATCAGCCTGATTGACTGAAAACGACGCAAGCCCACCAAAACTGACGATAAAGCGCGATTCGGTGTCGCGCTCTACGCAGACCGAAAAGCCATCGCCGGTATATTCTTCGATGGCAGCCCCGCGCGCAGGCCCCAACCCGCTTCGCGTGCCGCCAACTGAAACGCGCCAGTCATGCAGAATATGGGGAAGGACCAAGCCGGATTCGCCCCCGGATTCACATGACATTAAGTAACAGAACGCAATCAGCCTGGCTTGGATTTGCTGCCATTGTTGCCGATCACGGTTTCAAAATTCGATCCTGATTGCGCCATCGTCAGATCGCTAACATTGCCGTAAATCACGAGCCGCGGGGCAGTATACTGAGCGCCATCGGTGATCTGCTGCTCAGGATTTACATCAAAATTTTTCTGGCTCACGATTAGCCCTTTCCATTTGCGGTGCTGATTTGCGTAACTTGATTAACCAACTTGCCATGCTGCATAACATCAACCGCGTGACAGGTGAAGCGCTTTGCTGAGTAGCCGCGCCAAATATCTGAAGCGCTGAGGGTTTAACATAGGGTTCGAGTATTTCGCGCGCGCGCTGCGGGTTTTCAATTGTGTTTTTGCCCTCAGCGAACAACGATCCGGTGAACCAATAGCCAAGGTGCTGCTTTCCTTTGCGCCAGCGCACTTCGCCGGGCACCAGCCCCACCATGGCATTGCGGAGAATATGCTTGGGCCAGCCATTCCGCTCGACGAAGCCGCTCGGTATCGCGAGGCAATACTCGATCACCCGGATGTCTGAGAACGGGTCACGCCGTTCAATGCCGTGCCGTGCTGCCACCTGATCGTACATCTGGTTGCCTTCGGCGCATTCGATCCGTGTTACAGCTTTAAGCCGTTCCTCGCCGGAGGATGAATCTCGCCAAAAGGTTTCCGGGCGCTTGTTGATTCGCCGCTGGGTCAACTGTGCGCGGTCAGCAAAAGCGGGCGAAACCAGCGTGTCAGATTCGATCCGCGCGGCTTTTCTGCCATAAATTCCCAAGCCTCGCCGTTCACGAAGTGCGTAAGGCACCAGTCCTTGCCACAGCGCCGAGGCCACTGCCTGCGGCATCGGGACATCAGGGTGCCAGAAACCCGAGGCGCCCCGCGCCGATTTCAGCGCCCCCAGCAAGTCGCCCTGTGACACCAGTCGCGGCAGATAATTTCCCACTGCGAAAGCCACATCGCCGTTGACCCCGTCGAGCATAACGTTGACGCCATCCCCGCTGGCTGCGTGATATAGCGCACGGATCATGGTCATGAACAGGTCGCGCGGCTCGGCACAAGGTCCGGCGATGCCGCCAGTCCGGGCGATATGTTCCGCCATTTCGGCAAAACCCAGCATGTGCGGATCAAGCCCGGGCATACCGCTGGCAATTCGGATGGACCGGGTTTCGATACAGGTTGCGGGATCGGGCCCCACGCCGGAATAAGTCTGAAGCAATGGCCGTCCGGCGGCGGCCAAAAGCTGCCCGGCAATGGCGCAAACCGCCCCCGAATCCATTCCTCCCGATAGCGTCGCGCCAACTGGCTTGTGAGAGCGCAAGCGGCAGTTCACCGCTTCGGTCAGAACACTGCGCAGGCCTTCGCAGTACTCGTCATACGAAAGGCCACGATGTTCGTCGGCGGGTTCGAGCTTCCAATAAGGCGAAATCTGCAGGCCACCGGTGGTGAGTTCGAGCCTGTGGCCGGGCGGCAGACGATAAATGCCCTCAAACCATGTTGCTTCGAAATCCGGGGCGGAAAGGTTATCGAGATAGTCAGCAATTGCCCCCTGATTAACCTGCACAGGCACCGCTTGGCAGGCGAGGATTGCCTGGGGTTCGGACGCGAAGATCAACGCTTTGCCGGCCCCGTGCCACCAGCTGACTTGCCGAACCCCCATGTGATCGCGCGCGGCGAACAGACGCCTCGAGCGGGGGTCCCAAATGGCGAAGGCAAAATCGCCAAACAGGTTGCGGGCACAATCGCTGCCCCATTGCAGATAGCTGCACAAAATGAGTTCCGCATCGCCCATGCCGCGATGCGAACGGCCAAGACCCAGCCGCTCAAACAGATCTTCGCGGTTGTCGAGACGGACATCGGCAGTGATTACGCAGCCGCTTGGCCCATGCCTGAACGGTTGCGTTTCGGAAACCGCCTCGGGCGTAGTCACGAGCGAGACGTGGCTCAGGGCCACGCCATCGCCAAACCACTGCGTCATCCCATCAGGTCCGCGATGTTCGAGCAGCCTTGCCATGCCGAGCAGTTCGTCATGATCGACCGGCGAACCATCGAGCGAAACAATTCCGCAAATCCCGCTCACCCTATCGGGTCCACAATTTGCTGGCGAAGCCGCCTATCAGCCGCCGGAAGTAAAGCAGCGGCAGCGGGATGTGCTGGCTTCCCGGATATTTGGCGCGCATGAACCTCACCGAAGGAAAGGCGCGCGCGGCAACATGGTTCAGCTTTGCCTTCACGCCGCGAACGGCCTTCAGGTTGGCTATCCCGCGTTCAAGCCTGCGCATACCCAGCAGATATCGGTCTGCGCCGCCGGTTGCCGACGCGGTCAACTTCGCGATGACCTCGTGGGGTATCTGTGCATCCAGGCGGTCAATCGCCAGGGCAAGGCATTCCCCGCAGAGCCCAGCCGCCCCGCGCACCTGCGCCAAACGGACGAATTTATGCCACTCCGCGTCAGACATGGCTTTGGCGAGCAGCTTGATATCATAGAGCCAGATCAGCCGGTCACCACCGAAATAGGCAATGCCTTCATAGTGATAGGGGGCAGAAAGGTGGCTCGCCCGGTGCAGGCAGGCATGGAGCAGCATGGCCGGGTGGCTCATCGCCATTGCGGCTGGCCCGAGGCGCGGCAAGCGAACCGGATCATCCAGGCAATCGGCAAATGTCAGAGCGCCTTCGAGCGCGGGCGCGTTCATCGTTTGCCAATGTAGATCGATGAGGTGCGCAAAGCCCGAAGGGCAGTCGCGCGTCCAGCCTTCCTGCAAGTGGATTTCGCCAAAAGGACCGTCGGCGCTGGCCCCACGGGCGAACCCCAGTGCGGAAAATTCCCGGCGCACCGCATCAACATCATGCTTTTCAACCAGCAGGTCGGTGTCGCTGCGGGTACGATGGGCGGGCTGGGCATAAAGATCATAGGCGAGAGCCGTACCTTTGAGGAGCACCGCACTGATCTGCTTTTCGGCAAGCCGCATGGTCACTTCATTAACATAGCTGCGATGGCGCATTTCCCAAGCCGCCGCGGCGAAGGCCTGATCCCGCAGTTCGCGTCGAACGCGGGTCGGCCATAGTCCTGCCGCATCGTTTGCCGCATTCAGCAAGCCAATTACGCCGTGATAACCGGCGCGCTCAATAAAGATTTTCTCGAATCCATCGGCGTCGCCTACCACCGGCCATTCGGCGGGCCGGCTGCGAAGCGCCTTGGCAATGAGCAGATCGGCTGTGTGCCGCATATCTTTCACAGTCGCCATTCCCAGTCGCTTCATCCCGCTATCGGTTTCGTTATCACCACGCCGCGCAGGACTTTGCAATGAGGGCCGGGCGCTGAGGAATCTCAGGCTGGGGCATTGCTGCTGATCGCAGTCTATGGATTCGCCGCGAAACTGCCTGTAGGTACAAGAGCAGACAACGACCGCATCAGAATAGTAGAAGGCAAGCGAGGCTTATGAGCCAAATTGACATACTGGATCAGAAATTCTCGGCCAACGGCGATCTGGCGGAAAGTCGGCTGGGCGATGAAACGGTGATGTTGCACCTTACCAGCGGTCTCTATTTCGGGCTCGACCGGATCAGCACCGAATATTGGGAGCAAATCAAGGCTGGCGCTACGACCCGCGCAACCTGCGCTGAAATAGCTGCGAAATACGGCACGCCGATTGAACAGGTGGAAAGCGATGCAAGGGCCTTTCTTGCCGATCTGGTCGCCAATGAGGCGCTCAGCGAAGCCTGACTGGTCCCGCTTAGAGTCTGTTCCATTGAAATGGGAGCGGGCCGGCGCCGCTTCTGTTTCAGCTTAAGCGAAACAGACTCTAAGCTCAACGATAGACTGCTGCGTCAGCCTCGCAGCAGGTACTGCTTTCCAGCGTGATGACCCGGTCTGCCAGCGCCAGACTTCCGGGGCGATGGGTGACCAGTATTACCGTGCGCCCGGCGAGCGCAGAGATGCTTGCCTCGACAAAAGCGCTCTCGCCCTCAAGGTCGTACATCGAAGTTGCCTCGTCGAGGATGAGGATCTGCGGATCCTTGATCAGAGCCCGTGCCAGGGCAATCCGTTGACGCTGACCGCCTGACAGCTTGATGCCATGATCGCCGATCACCGTATCAAATCCGTTCGGCAGCGCACGGATAAAATCATGGGCTTGCGACAGGCGCACGGCGACCTCAATCTGGTGGTCATCGGCATGCTCAAAACCAAAGGCGACATTTTCGCGGATTGTTCCGTTGAACAGCAGCGGCCGCTGCGGAACCAAGCCGATGCTTTTGCGCAGTTCCTGCAACTGAATGGTGGTAATATCGCGGCCGTCGAGCGTGATCACCCCGGAATCCGGATCATAAAATCTCAACAGCAGGCTGATGATGGTGCTTTTGCCGGCCCCGTTCTGGCCGATCAGCGCGACCGTTTCTCCCGCAGCGATGTGAAGGTTGAGATTATCGAGGGTCTTGTCGCGATCTGGGTATGCAAAACAGACCTGCTTGAATTCGATTTCGCCTATCGCCGATTGCATCATTCCCGAGGCGGCATAGCCCGGTTCCTGATCTTCGCGTAGCACCGATTGCAAGCGGGCAAGTGCGCCGCGCGCGGTCTGTATCTGGCCATATATCAGCGCCAGTTGCGACGCCGGCTGGGTTAGCAAAGCCGCGTAGAACAGGAAGCTGAACATTTCGGCCGAGGTCATCGACCCTGTTCGCAGGCTTTGTCCAGCCAGCATGAGAAGCAGCACAGCAGATCCGGCTGAAATCAAACTGAGCACCGGTTGCAGCGCAGCGTGTATCTTGCGCTCCTGCCAGACAAGCTCGCTCGCCCGTCCGATCTGCAGGCGATAACGGTTTGCTTCGTGCTCCTCGCGGGCAAAGGCCTTGATCGCTGGCAGCATCTGCAGATTTTCTTCGGCAATACCGACCATTTCGGCCTCTGCCTGCTGCCGCTCACGGGCCAGACCTCGCAGCCGCCGTCCGATCAGCCGCAGAATCACGTAATAGATCGGGAATAGGATCGGTGCGAGCAGCGCCAGCGCCGGATCTATACGGATCATCAGCACAACCGCGCCAATGACCGTTATGATGCGCGAGGGCGTGCTGGCGAGCGTGCTCATGAGAAAATCGCTCAGGAAGGCGATTTCGGTGGTCATCAAAGCGAGAATATCGCCTAGCCGCCCACGTTCATGAAATTCGAGCGGCAGGCGCTGCAAATGCTCATAGATCATCAGCCGCAGGTCGGCGAGGAGGCGGGTGGCAGTTCGGCCCGAGACATAGGACATGGCAAAGTTGAGCAGGGCGAGTGCGGCAAGCGCGCCCAGTAGCGTGGCAACAAGCCCTGTCGTTCCCGAACCGTTTGCCGCAATTACGCCGCTGATGGCATGCCCCGCAAGCCACGGCACGGCGAGCATGACCAGCGAACTGGCAAGCGTGAGCGCGCCGACGAGAAAAAGCTGAAAGCGATAGGGCGCAGCAAACGACAGCAGGAATCGCGAAGTGCTCAGCATGGCGGCGACCCCTAGTCGAAGGCCAGGCATTTCGCCAGCCTGCACACCAGTCAAACTTTGGCGAGAGTCAGGAGTTCCGATTCACCGCCGCTTTGGATATGGCAGCAGAACGATGACGAATCTTTTGGCGAACATGCGCAAGGCAGCACGCCTTAGCCCGGTTCAGTGGCTGGACCTGCTGCGCGCGGCGATCGAGCTCGCCGTTGCAAACCGGCGCCTGGGTTCGCTCAAGGTCAGCGAACTGGCGCTATCGCTTGGCGGACCAAACGCCCAATCGGTGTCGCTGAACCTTGCGCAGAGCGTATTTCTGTCGCGCGTTGCTTTTGCTGTGCCGCGCATGGGATCGCGCGTGCCCTGGCGCTCCGACTGTCTGGTTCAGGCGATGGCGGCGCAGCGCTGGCTCAAGTCTGCCGGGCTTCCCTCGGAAATATTCATCGGCGCACGTAATGACGGCGAGGACGGGATGGCAGCCCACGCCTGGCTTAAAGTCGGCGCAGAAATGGTTACGGGCGGCGACATTTCGCCCTTTTTGCAGTTCACGACGGTAAAGGACAGCGACTCGCCCGAATCCTAGCGTGTGGAAAACACCGCGCCGCGCTTGTTCCCCCTATATCTGGTGTCTAAGCGACGGAATGGGTATGTTGACCCCCCTTATCTCGCCCTCGATCCTTTCGGCCGATTTCGCCCGGCTGGGTGAAGAAGTGCGCGCGGTCGATGCTGCGGGCGCGGACTGGATTCATGTCGATGTCATGGACGGGCATTTTGTCCCCAACATCACGATTGGCCCGATGGTGGTGAAGGCACTGCGCCCGCACACAACCAAGCCGCTCGATGTCCACCTGATGATCTCTCCGGTCGATTCTTACATCCAGGCGTTTGCCGATGCCGGTGCTGACATCATTACCTTCCACCCTGAGGCCGGCCCGCACAGCCACCGCACGGTTCAGGCGATCAAGCACTGCGGCAAACTGGCAGGCGTTTCGCTCAACCCTGGAACCCCGGCCAAGATGCTCGATTACCTTATCGACGATATCGATCTGGTACTGGTGATGAGTGTCAACCCGGGGTTTGGCGGCCAGAGTTTCATCACCAGCCAGCTTCGCAAGATCGAGGCGGTGCGCAAGATGATCGACAAAACAGGGCGCGAAATCCGGCTTGAGGTTGATGGCGGGGTCGATGTCACCACTGCACGGCTCTGCGTAGCCGCGGGAGCTGATGTTCTGGTCGCCGGGACCGCGACGTTCAAGGACGGTCCCGAACACTACGCCGCCAATATCGCCGCGCTCAAAGGGCTGGTCTAGGCTATGGTCGATGCGCCCGTCCGTGATAGTTGGGGTGACGAAGCGGGCATTGGCGAACATGACGTCCTCGCGGACGAGGACATGGCCATACCGCTGCATAAGCATGGGCTGGAGGAACTGGTGAGCGGATCGGCTGATGCAGCGCAAGGCCAGAACGAGGAGCTCATCGAGCCTGGCCGGATGCTGGCGCTGGCGGATTTTGCTCCGCCTACGCTCAGCGCGGGTGAACGGCTGGTGCGTTTCGCTTATTCGATCGGCATTCCCGGATCGGCGCTGACTGCGCCGTTGCGAAAGGCGCAAATGGAACGCCTGCTGGCTGCGGCGAAAGACCCGCTCGAAGGCGATAAAGTCGCCGGCATAGCGATTCGTGCGGGGCATTTTCTGCTCAACGGGGCAAAGCTGGCGATCAGTCAGGCGGATTGGTCGGGCGTTGCGCGGATGACGGCACCGATGGAGCGCTATGTCCACGGCTTTACCTGGCTTGCCGATCTGGAAGCTTCCGCGCCGCGCGAACAATGCGCGCCTGTGGCTGAGCGCATCATTGGCGTTTGGCTCAAGGCTAATGCCAAGATGCCTGCCAAGCCGGGCAAAGTAGGCGTCTGGTCGGTTTCCAGCGCCGGCACGCGGCTACTGAGCTGGCTGACGCACGCGCCGCTGATTCTCGCTGGCGACAAAGGCATGCGCGTCCGGATCATGTCCTCTGCCGCCGATCAGGCCCGCTGGCTCGACAAGAATGTCGGGCGGGGAGAAGATCTTCTGGCGCAGTTCGCTGGATGGTGCGGCATCACTGCAGCAGGGCTGGTGCTTTCCAACGGTAAACCGCGCCGCCTGTTTGGTGAGGCCGGGCTGGTCAAGACGCTGGGCGAACTGGTCGGCGACGATGGCGGCGTGCTGGCGCGCAGTCCGCTCGCGCAGATGGAAGCGATCGCGCTGCTGGTGCGGCTATCAGCTTGCTACCGGGCGGTGGATCGTGATCCGCCCGAAGTGGTCAATTCGATGCTGGCGCTGCTGGTTCCGCCGCTGCTGTTACTTACTCACGGCGATGGATCACTTGGATCTTGGCAAGGCGGCTGGGCCGTCGGGGCTGCAGAAGTCGCGGCGCTGGTTGAAGCCAGCGGCGTGCGCACCCGCCCACTGCGCGATGCCCGGCAATGGGGATATCAGCGCGTGGTCGCGCAAAAAGCGGTTCTTCAGTTCGACGCCGCGCCGCCGCCGATGGCGCGCCATGCGCGGTCGGGATGCGCCTCGACCCTGGCCTTTGAACTCAGCCATGCCGGCCAGCGGGTCGTGGTCAATTGCGGCGGCGCTGCGGCCTCAGGCGGCCTGATCCCGCCACGGCTCGATGCGGGGCTGCGGGCGACAGCGGCGCATTCCACGCTGGTGCTCGACGATTCAAATTCCACCGCAGTGCTGATAAACGGCAAACTTGGCCCCGGGGTTACCGAGGTTGAGATCGAACGCCGAACGGTCCCCGGTGATCGCGGCTCGGGCGCAACCCGGCTGGAGGCCAGTCACGATGGTTACGCCAGCCGATTCGGCCTGATCCACCGCCGCATCCTCATCCTGCGCGACGATGGCAGCGAGCTGCGCGGCGAGGACCTGCTGGTCCCGGCCAAGGGCAGGGGCGGGCGCGGCAAAGTTTCATTCGCGGTGCGGTTCCACATGGGGCCGGGGATCGAGGTACGGCTTACCGAAAACTGCCAGGGTGCCGGGCTGGCGCTGCCCGATGGTTCCTATTGGCAGTTCGTTTCGAGCGGCGGCGAAGTTTCAATCGAAGACAGCCTGTGGGCAGACAAGCATGG
>JANNZB010000697.1:0-3016 GCA_031410395.1 Novosphingobium sp. | reverse complement strand
GCGCTGCTCGAATATGAAACGCTGACCGGCGAAGAGATCAGGGAACTGATCGACACCGGCAAGATTGACCGTCCTGAGCCGCCAGCGGGCGGGATTGTTTCGCCGATCCCGGTGCGCGGAACGGCGATTCCCAAGTCGGGCAAGAAGTTCGGTTCGGGGGCCGCGCCTCAGGGTGTGTGATAGCTGGGCTGGGGGCTAATCCATCGCCCTCAGCACCATCATTGCCAGCCCGAACAGCACGATCGCCACCAGCGCAAAGGCGCAGATCGCGGCGGTTCGCCACACCGTGCCCCAGCGCGTCAGCGTATAGGTGTACCGCATGTGTTTGTAGATGTGCAGCAAAGCGGCGACTGACAAGACCTGCGCTGCCCCAGTGATTCCTCCCGCTGCACCGATGGTGATCACCGCGAGCAGGATCATCATCATGCAAAGCGAATAGGTGACAAAAACGGTGTGGTCATAAAGCCCGAAGCGGCGACTGAACGGAAACAGCAGCCAGATAAATGGCACTGAAATCGGGATCAATAGCCAGGCGAATTTGTAGGCGTTGCTCTGGAGTTTGAAAATCGCCAGCTGGGGATTGGCCTTGGCTTCATGGATACTTGCATCGATGGCCGGGATATTGCTGTAAAATTTGGACTTGTCATCAGGCCCCAGTGACAAGTTGACCGGGTTGCGCATCTGCTCCATCGCATCGATGCCGCTTTGCCGGCCGGCAATCTCGCCATCAATTCCGTAGATGGGTTTACCCTCTGCGAGCAGTTTTGCCCGCTTCTGTTGAAGCCGAACGATTTCGGCCTTGTTCGCCGCAATCCCTTTCACGGTCGCGCCATTGACATTGACAGTCGCGGCATTGGTGAAGTCCATGCCGAACTGTTTCACCACCGCGAACATCAGAAACAGGCTGAACAGAAACAGCGCAATTGGCGAGACATAGCTCGCGCGTTTGCCATCGATATAGGCGCGGGTCATCTTGCCGGGACGAAACGCCAGCGCCGGAATCGTGCGCCAGATCTTGCCTTCAAAATGAAATGCGCCGTGGAGGAAGTCGTGGAGGAACGAGCTAAGCGTGCGGTGAACATGCCCCGACTGCCCGCAATTGTGGCAGTAAGCCCCGGTCAGCACGGCTCCGCAGTTGAGACAGGCAGAGCCCTGCGATTTTCTGTCCGTTCCCTCGCCATGGCCCGGCTCCAGCGCCCGCGCAGTAAGCGCCCCTTGAGCGATATGGCCAATGATTTCGCTGCCGCTCATGTTAACCCGTGCTTGTTGGTGGTTGCGCTCAACAATGGCCGTTCGTTCATCGCAGCGCAAGGTACTGGCTGACAAAGCCTCAGCCGATTTCACGGAGGAAATGAACGGTGTCACGGCTTGGTCTAACCATTGCAATGCTGGCAATGACGGTGTCGGCGCCGGTCTCTGCCGCGCCGGGCGACATGAGTGTCGCAGCATTTCTTGCCAAGGTCAGCGCTCTCAAAGCCAAAGGACTAGGCGCTCTGTTTTCCTCGGACATCGGTTTGCTAAAGTCAGAGGCGATGGCAGCAGGCAAAGGCTATCGTGATCGGCTGCGGCAGGAACGCGCGGCTGGTCATCCAAGTTCATGCCCGCCGACGCCGACAAAAGTGGGGCAAGAGATGTGGCTGGGCCACCTGAATTCCTATCCCGCGGCCTCGCGCGGGGCAATTTCGCTAAACCGGGCAATGGCGGACATGTTTGCCAAGAATTTTCCGTGTAAATGATCACCTGATTCGGCTGGGCATCCCGCCCACGAAAAAGCCCGCGTAACCGGATGGTCGCGCGGGCTTTTTGATGCTCTCAAGCGAAACGATCAGCCGTCGTAATCACCGCCGAGCGAGGTGTTGCGCACCGGCGCGGCTGCGGTGATCCGCAGCGCTTCGGCCGATTGGCTGAGCGAGCCGATGTCATCAACCTCATCGTCGTCCTCTGGCAGAACGCGCTGCATCGAGGTGATGATAGTTTCATGCAGATTGGCCGGCGTGACCGTCTGCTCAGCGATTTCCCGCAGGGCAACGACGGGGTTTTTGTCCCGGTCGCGGTCAATTGTCAGTTCAGCGCCGCCCGAAATCTCACGCGCACGCTGCGCAGCGATCAGCACGAGGTCAAAGCGGTTAGGGATCTTGTCAACGCAATCTTCAACAGTAACGCGCGCCATAGGGCACTCCGGTAAAACGAGAATCTCGGGAAGGATGCGCAGCTAGGGGTGGATGGGCGAAAAGTCAAGGAAATCGGTTGGGGGATGGCGGGGCAAGTTAGATGTCAGTTGGTGGGTCTTTGTTGCCCTTTTGTGAGCGGCGAGTGGATGGCAGGTTCCGACAAGTCTTAAGTCGTTCGTCGCGCTTGGTTGGTCGCCTAGAATTTGCCGTTGGGTTTAGGTCGATTCAAGTGACCGCCATGGGCCGAACGCGGACGCCCGCGTTATTTCGCCCGACCGTGAAAGCAGCCTGTCCATTCAGGCCGGTACAGATCGATCACCGCCTTGCCCTCAGCCCAAATCAGAAAGCCGAGACTCGTTCATACCGGCTGAATAGGAACACGCTGGAGCAGGGTTGTCGCCGAACCAGTGGTTCACCGTTAGCCGCTTCTATGAGGAAATCGGAGCCGGTAATGAACCCTCCATCATGGCCTCGCTTTCAGCCGCGTGGATCGATCCGGCCGTTGAGGTAGCGAGACCGTTCGCCCTGTGTTATCGACCGACCATGGTTTTGCAACGCAACAATGTGAAGGTCTTCGGCAAAGGCATGCGCCCCATGATGTTTGCGCATGGCTTTGGTTGCGACCAGAACATGTGGACCAGTGTTGCGCAGGCTTTCGAGTCCGATTTTCAAGTAATCCTGTTCGATCATGTCGGCGCGGGCCGTTCGGACCTGGCGTCTTATGACAGTCACAAATATTCGAGCCTTCAGGGTTATGCGGACGACGTTGTTGAAATCGGGCGCGCCCTCGATTTGAAGGATGCGGTGTTTGTCGGCCATTCGGTTAGCGCGATGATTGGTGCGCT
>JANNZB010000696.1:0-4539 GCA_031410395.1 Novosphingobium sp. | reverse complement strand
GCTCAGATCTTGATGTTCGCGGTCAGGTAATAATACGATCCGTTGAATCCGAACTGGCCTGCGTTGCGGGTGTATGGTGTCTGGCCGTTGGAATAGGAGGCGGCCTCGCCGACAAAGCCATATCGCTTGGCATTCCAGCGGTCAGGATTGGTATCGAAGATGTTGTTCCCGCCCAGTGTCAGCGAAAAAGCGCTGGTCATCCGCCAGGTTAAGCTGAGATCAACCACGGTCTTTGCCGAAAACTTTTGAGCGCAGCGATTGGCCGCGTTGCATGTGACGTTAGGATCAAGCGCGCTCAACCCCGTGCTGAACGCCGTGACCGACCCGAAGTAGCTGGCCCGCGCCGTCAGTGCCAGTTCGCCGGAATCGAGCGTCGCGGAAAGCAGAACTTTGTCACGTGGCAGTGCCACTTCGATCAGTTCGGTCGCTGTTTGCCCAAGGAGCGGTGCAGCCTGATTGGCAGTTGAAGCTCCGGCAACCAATTGGCTAGGCGTAGCGCGCTGACGCTGCACTTTGGTTTCAGCGTGGCTTCCCGCAAGGGTAAGATTTAGTTTTAGGTCGTTCGCGATCGTAGTCTTGTAGGTTGTAACAAAATCAACGCCCCGCGTGCGGGTATCAATCTGGTTGGTGAAGAAGCGTATTTCACGCACTCCAGGAAACAGCGCGGCAACGGCGGGGAAACTGGCGCTCAAGATACCGTCGGTGATGGCGATACGATCCTTGATGTCGATCTGGAAAGCATCGAGGGTAAAGGTTATCGCGCCGAAATCACCGGTAAGGCCTGCGCCAAACCCGTTGGAAATTTCCGCTTTGGGATTTGGAATGCCAAGCGTGGCCAGCCGCAGATCATCGCTTGAAATCTGCTGCGTTTGCAGAATCAAGCCGTTTTGCACGGTCGAGGTGTTCACCCGGTTGCCAATCTGAGCGAGCGAAGGCGCGCGGAAACCACGGTTGAAAGAGCCGCGCAGCGCCAAGTTCTCTCCCAGCTTTAGCCGGGCCGCCAGTTTTCCTGACAGATTGCCGCCGAAATCGCTATAATTCTCATAGCGCAAGGCGCCGGTGATCAACAGCGCGTCAGAAATGTCAGCTTCCACGTCGATGAAAGCGGCGAGATTGCGGCGGCTGAGGTTGTTTTCATCCTGTGGCGCATAGCCAGGGCGGCCATTCGAAGCCGATGCCTTACCCGATGTGGCAAGCGGCCCGATTGTGTAAGATGCCGCATCGCCGCGGGTGACGACAAAGTTATCGCGCCGCCATTGCAGTCCAGTGGCAACGTTGAGCGACTTCATCCCCATCATCCCGTCGAACTCTTTCGATCCGGTGAGCTCGACGATCTGCTGATTGAAGGCTGTGCGTCCGACATAGAAACTGGTCGGGCTGGCGGCGCCGAGCGAGGCGTTGACTGTGTTGTTGGCAAACTGATCCAGATGGTTGTGACCATAGCCGTAACTCAGGTCCACAGCCCAGCCGCCAAGGTCAGCCTTGAGGCCGCCGAGCGCCGACCAATCGATGGCTGTGCCCGGAAGGATTGGCACATAGCCATCGGGATAAATCGAAAGAACCGAGTTGGCCACCGTGAAGGGTGCGCGGAAGAACCCGAAGGCTTGGATGTCCTTGCGCGAATATCCGCCAAAGGCATAGGCGGTGACGGTGTCCGACAGCGGAAGCTGGCTGTTTACAAAGGCCTGGTAGGTGCGGTTCCGGTTAGAGCCATAGTTGCCGACGATGAAGGGATAGGAAGGATAGACGCCGCGATCGGCGCGAGGATTCGCGGTGGCATAAGGGAACGCGGCGGTTGGGCCGGTATATGGGCTGGGGGCTGCTGGATAAAGCACGCCGTCATAGGGATCAGAGCGATTGGTCGAATTTGCGGCGAAGTATTCGAGCGTAATGTTGATGAACCCGCCATCTGTGCCGAGCTTCATACCGTGATTGATCGAACCCTTAAAAGTAAGCCCGTCACCTTCTTTGTGGACGCCGGCAGTCGCGCTGATCAGGCCGCCTTCGCTGGCGTTGTTCAGCGTCAGGTTAATAACCCCGGCAATTGCGTCTGAGCCATATTGCGCGGCGGCACCATCGCGCAGAACTTCGATCCGCGAAATCGCTCCCGATGGAATGCTATTGAGATCGGATACGACCGTGCCAAGTCCAGGTGAGACGTTGAGGTTAAGCGCCGAAAACTGGTGACGCCGCTTGCCATTTACCAGCAGCAGCACCTGATCGGGCGACATCCCGCGCAGGGACGCCGGATCAGCAAAGTTGGTCGCGCCGTTTATCCCAAACTTGGACGAATTGAACGATGGCGAGGTGAATTGGACCTGCTGGCCAAGATCGGTCTGACCGGTGCTGCGCAGTTCAGCGGCCGAAACTACGTCCACCGCAACAGGCCGGTTGACATCGGTACGCGGTTTGCCCCGCGAGCCGATGACCATGATCTGTGGTTCGTCCGATACGGCAACTGGCGATTTAGGATCGGCAGCGGTTGTTTGCGCCAGCGCTGGTGTGGCGGCGAGAATCGCGGCGAGCGAGACGCCGAGGCGGGCGATTGTTACACAGATCTTGCGGTTCATGGTTCATCCTTCTCCTGTTTTCTTTATGTCCGGTCGTTGTGCCGAAGTGTCAATTATTGGGTCACGTGAACCCGTTCGGGTGTGAGTGCAACGGCCAGTTGGTCGCGATCGAGCGCGCCTTCCCAGCGTGCGATGACGATTGTCGCTACGGCGTTGCCGATAGTATTGGTGAGGGCCCGGCATTCGCTCATGAAGCGGTCGATCCCCAGAATTATCGCCATCCCGGCAACCGGCACTGCGGGCACGACGGATAGCGTTGCGGCAAGGATGATGAAGCCCGATCCGGTGACGCCCGCAGCGCCTTTCGAACTGATCACCGCCACCGCCATCAGCAGCAGTTGCTGCTGCAACGAAAGATCAATCCCCAAGGCCTGCGCGATGAACAGCGCAGCGAGCGTCATGTAAATATTGGTGCCGTCAAGGTTGAACGAATAACCCGCCGGCAGCACCAGCCCAGCCACGTCCCGACGGCAGCCTGCCGCCACCAGTTTCTCCATCAGGCTGGGAAGCGCCGCTTCGGATGACGAGGTGCCCAGTACCAGGAAAAGGTTCGTCCTTGATGTATCGCAAAAGCGCAAAAATTGAGAACCCCGCCAACCTCGCAATCAGGCCCAGAACGATCAAAACGAAAAGCGCTGCAGTCACATAAAAAGTCGCGACCAGCCCGATCAGCCCGGTGAGCGAAGCGATGCCAAACTGGCCGATGGTAAAGGCCATAGCCCCGAACGCGCCAATCGGGGCGAGCCGCATTAGCAGATCGACCAGCCGGAAAACCACAGCAGTTGCCGATTCAAGGCCGCTCAGCAACGGCTCTGCAGGCGCACCGACAACCGACATCGCCAGCCCGAACAGGGCGGCGACAAACAGCGCCTGAAGAATTTCCCCGCTCGCCAGCGCGCTAACCGGAGTGGTGGGAATTATGTTGAGCAGAAACCCGGTGATGGTCTGCTCGTGGCTTTTGGCGGCGAATTCGGCAACCGCTTTGGGGTCAAGCGTAGCCGCGTCGATGTTCAGCCCGGCACCGGGACGCACCACGTTGGCTACCACCAGCCCAATCGCTAGTGCCAGCGTAGAAACCGCAATGAAATAGACCAAAGCTTTGCCCAGGACCCTGCCAACTTCGCCCGCGTTTGCGCTGCGCGCAAGGCCAGTTGAAACGGTCAGGAAGATAACCGGCGCGATGACCATCTTGACCAGTTTGATGAAAGCATCGCCGAGCGGCTTGAGTGAGATGCCAAACGCCGGGAAGAAATGTCCGATCAGCACGCCGAATGAAATCGCGACGAGCACCTGAACGTAAAGCTGGCTATACCAAGGCTTGGCAACAAGGCGCTCGACGGGCGCAAGTGCAGGATCAATTGTAGACACTGTTTCTCCCGGTCCGACTGCTTTGGCGTCGGTTGCCGACAGTTGTCACGAGACCTGCCCAAACCCACACTATATTAAATTCGTCGAAAACGGCTGAAATGCGTGGTATTTTTAAAACATTGTGCGGAAATCCGCACAGCGGTTGTATTTTTATGCGAAATTCCGCACAGCGTTATGTGCCCAATCGAATCCCTCGCCTCCATGCCTCACCGCGCGAGCTGGTCGTCGGATTGGCCTTGGCGCTCGCTTTTGGGTTCGCACTTCAGACATTTATGGTCCAGCGCGCGATTTCCGAAGAAAGCCTGAGTGCAGAACGCGCGGCGGGGACTCTGGCAACCGGACTGCGCAGTGAGGTCGAAAAGTTCGGACTGGTCACCATCGCACTTTCGACCGATCGCGAATCGCGCGACCTTTTGGCAAGACCCGATTCCGTGCGCCGTGATGCCCTGAACCGGCGGCTGTCATCGTTGCGCGATGAAATGGGCGCCTCGGTAATCTATCTCATGGATATCAAGGGTGTGACGCTGGTAGCCAGCAATTGGCAGCAGCCAGACAGCTTCGTCGGTCAGAACTATCAATTTCGCAGCTATTTCCGCGATGC
>JANNZB010000695.1:0-3235 GCA_031410395.1 Novosphingobium sp. | reverse complement strand
GTGATGGCCAAGGGCTTGGCCCCGACTGCTGACAAATTGCGGTAAGTTTCCGCGACCGCCTGCTTGCCGCCTTCGTAGGGGTCGGCATAGACATAGCGCGGGGTGCAGTCGGTGGTGATGGCGAGCGCCTTCTTGCTGCCGTGGATCCGCACCACCGCCGCGTCGCCGCCCGATTTCTGCATCGTGTCCGCGCCGACCTGGCTATCGTACTGCTCCCAGATCCAGCGCCGGCTGGCGAGATCGGGGCAGGCCATCAGCTTGAGCAGGTCCGCGCCAATATCGGTGCTTTCGGGCACATCGCCGAGCGGCGCGACGTTGGCCCAGACCTTGTATTCCTCAAGGCTCATGTGCGGCCGGTCATAAAGCGGCGCGTCTTCGGCGAGCGGCCCGAGCGGGATGTCGCAGACCATTTCGCCCTTGAAGGTCAGCACCATGTGGCCGGTATCGGTGACTTCCCCGATCACCGCGAAGTCGAGCTCCCACTTCTTGAAAATCGCCTCAGCCATTGGCTCTTTGCCCGGCTTGAGCACCATCAGCATACGTTCCTGGCTTTCACTCAGCATCATTTCATACGGCGTCATGCCCTCTTCACGGCACGGCACCTTGTCCATGTCGAGAATGATTCCGGCCTTGCCGTTGGTCGCCATTTCGACGCTCGACGATGTGAGCCCCGCCGCGCCCATATCCTGAATCGCGACGATGGCATCGGTCGCCATCAGTTCAAGGCAGGCCTCGATCAGCAGCTTTTCAACGAAAGGATCGCCAACCTGCACGGTTGGGCGCTTTTCATCAATGTCATCGCCAAAATCGGCACTGGCCATAGTCGCGCCGTGGATGCCATCTCGCCCGGTTTTGGAACCGACATAGACGATTGGATTGCCGAGCCCGGTGGCGGCGGAGTAAAAAATCTTGTCCTGATCTGCGACGCCCACGGTCATCGCGTTGACGAGGATGTTGCCATCAAAGGCCTTATGGAAGTTCGTCTCTCCGCCCACCGTCGGCACGCCGACGCAGTTGCCATAGCCGCCGATGCCGGCAACCACGCCTTGAACCAGATGCTTCATCTTGGGGTGTTTGGGGTCACCAAAGCGCAGCGCATTAAGGTTCGCCACAGGCCGCGCGCCCATTGTGAACACATCGCGCAGGATTCCGCCAACACCGGTCGCCGCGCCCTGATAGGGCTCGATGTAGCTGGGGTGGTTATGCGATTCCATTTTGAAAATGCAGGCCTGGTTATCACCAATATCGATAATCCCGGCATTTTCACCCGGGCCGCAGATCACCCAAGGGGCTTCGGTTGGCAGCTTTTTGAGGTGCAACCGGCTCGATTTATAAGAGCAGTGTTCGGACCACATTACTGAAAAGATACCGAGCTCAACCATATTTGGCTTGCGACCCAGTGCCTTCAGCACATTGGCATATTCATCCTCGGAAAGTCCGTGGGCTGCGACGACTTCGGGCGTAATGGCGCTGGCAGGTTCTGACATGCGCGCGCAGATAGCCGGAGAGCGCCGCGAACGCTAGGCCGCGAAGCGCGTTGTCACCCACGCGGCCACAGTTGCCGCCACGGCCGTGGCAAATGCACCCCAGGCGATGTCTGCCACGGTGACCAGCGTCGACCACATCTTCATCGTCGCCTGATTGGTCAGATCATAGGTCGCATAGGCCAATGCCCCCAGCAGCGCGCCATTGAGCGTGGCCTGTCCAACGTTGCCGGCAAGACCCGGCCGCACAGCGAACCACACCATCCCGGCGATATAGCACACATAAAACACCACCGCTGGAACTGCGCGAAAGTTCGCCGCGAGCAATTCACCGATCTGTGGGCGATAAAAATTCGGGCCAGCCCAGCGCAACCAGAGAAAATCAAGCAGGCCGAAGCTCAAAAATGCGGAAACGTAGGCAATGATCCATTTCATCAGCAATTCTCCTTCCATGCAGCTTGACCCTTCGCAGCGTCGCGGTCAATGCAGTGCGGATGACCGACACACCCGCTGTGATGAGCTTTGAGGACGCGTTGCGTGCGCTGGAAGATGTGGTGCGCAAGCTGGAAAGCGGCGAAGTCGCGCTTGAGGAATCGATCACGCTGTATGAGCGCGGCGAAGAACTGCGCAAGCAGTGTCAGGCGCGGCTCGATTCGGCTTCCGCGCGGATTGAAAAAATCGTGGCTGATGCTGGCGGGCAGGCGCGCGGCACCGCTCCGTTCGACGAACCGGGCGCCTGATCTTGGCTCCCGCGCTGGTCAGTTCAGACCCGCTTGCTGGCGCAATGCGCCGGATTGCAGAGGAAATCGATTCGGGTTTCGATGCGCTGCTAATCGTGCCGAGGGATGCCCGGGCGAGGCTGATCGAGGCGATGCGCTATTCCGCTATCGGCGGCGGCAAGCGGCTGCGGCCATTGCTACTCGTAGCGACATCCGAAGTGTTCGGAGTTGATCGCGGCACAGCAGTTCGCGCGGGGCTGGCGATAGAGGCGATCCACGTTTACTCGCTGGTCCACGATGATCTGCCGTGCATGGACGATGACGATACGCGCCATGGCAAACCGACGTTGCACCGCGCGTTTGACGAAGCGACGGCAGTGCTGGCGGGCGATGCGCTCCACGCACTGGCCTTTGAGATCCTTTCTGATCCGGTGACCATTCCCGATCCTTTCATGCGCGCCGAGCTGCTGCACACGCTGGGAACTGCGGCGGGGATGAACGGCATGGCAGGCGGCCAGATGATGGACATCATCGCCGAAAGCGAGGCGTTCGATCTGCCGGTCATCACCCGGTTGCAGCAGCTCAAGACCGGGGCATTGCTGGCAGCAGCGGTGGAGATGGGGGCAATCTTGGGTCACGTTCCGCCAGAGGGCCGTGGCAATCTGCGCGGTTATGCGCGTGATCTTGGCCTTGCATTCCAGATCGCCGATGATTTGCTCGATCACGAAGGCGACGAGGCGGTTGCCGGAAAGGGCCTGCGCAAGGATGCGGCGGCGGGCAAACAAACCTTCGTTTCGCTGCTCGGCCCAGAACGCGCACGAGCACAAGCGGCGATGCTGGCTGATCAGGCCATTGCGCAGCTGGCGCATCATGGGCAGGAAGCGGAAATGCTGCGGGCACTGGCGCGCTATTTCGTCGAGAGGGATCATTGAGAACATGACACGCATCGGCGTTTATCCCGGCACATTCGATCCGATCACGCTCGGCCACACCGACATCATCCGGCGCAGCGCCAAACTGGTTGATCGGCTG
>JANNZB010000694.1:0-2495 GCA_031410395.1 Novosphingobium sp. | reverse complement strand
GCCACGGTTCGGATTTGATCGATGGCAATTTCCCCCGGCTGACCAGCACACACGCACTGCACCCGGCTTGCCCACGCAGGATGCAGCTGACTGGTGAGCGGGCAGATGACGACGGTTTGGATGCGTTTGTTCATCGCATCGGGGCTTACAACCAGCGCCGGGCGGGTCTTGGCGATCTCGCTGCCCTGCGTCGGGTCAAGATTGACCCAATAGAGGTGATATCTGAGAATTTGCAGCGGCGTGGGGGTTGTAGATGCCACCAGGCCTGCGCCCGCCTTGGCGCGCGGCATTACCAGACCAGCTTGTCGAGGCCGTCAGCAGCGCTGGCGTCCATGTCGCTCCAGTCTTCCTGCGCAGCGGCCATCTCTGTAAATGTTTGCTCCAGCGTGGCCTTCCCCTGAGGCGCGCCGCGCAGCAAGATGCCGTCGGGCCGCTGCTCGGCCACCACTGAATGTTCAATGCCGTACTTGTGCAAAAGCGGGCGCGACAGCCGCACACCGAACGAATTGCCGATAGGCACGAGCTTGAGATTGAGCACGTCGGCGCTTGGGGTCGCTTTTGACACGGTCATTGCAAATTTCACTTTAATCTTGTGATTACCGTAATTACGCAATTATCGCATTTTGAATTTTTTTTGCCAAACGCTTTCCTTCACTTTTTAGGTGATGCGAACCGCAGAAGGCGCAACACTTGCCTCGGTCTTCACTATTCAAACTCCAGCCTCTTTAAACTAGTCGAAAACCAACGGAGACAAGCCATGAACGCACCCGCCCCCACCGCCACCCTAATGTCTGGCGACGACTTCCGCGAATCGCTGCGCCGCTACAAACCGCGCGTATTCCTTGACGGGCGCCAGGTTGCCAGCGTAGCTGACGAGCGCGGCTTCGGCCCCGGCATCAATGCGATTGCATTGACGTATGACTACGCACTCAAGCCGAAATACGCGCCCATCATGACGGCGGTGCAGCACACCAGCGGGAAGTTGGTGAACCGGCTCACGCACATCAACACCAGCAGCGGCGACCTGCTGAACAAGCTGGAGGCGGTGCGACTGGTGTGCCAGGAAACCGGCTGCGCGCAGCGCTACCTGACGCACGATGCGCTGAACGCGATTGGACAGGTCAGCGCACGAATAGACGACGCACGCGGCACTACGGAAAACACCGCCCGCTTCCTCAATTACCTGCACCGCGTGCAGGACCAGGATTTGACGCTGGGCATCGCGATGACCGATGCGAAAGGCGACCGCAGCAAACGCCCGCATGAACAGGCCAACGTTGACAGCTACGTTCACATCGTCGAGCGCAATACGCTTCACAACGGCAAACGCGGCATCGTCATCAGCGGCACCAAGGCCATCGTGACCGGCGCACCTTACATGCACGAGCTGCTCGTCATGCCCTGCCGCAACATGGGCCAGGCCGACGCTGACTTTGCCGTCTGCTGCGCGGTGCCCATCGACGCGCCCGGCATCACCATCATCGCGCGCCCAGCCGGTCGCCCCGGTGAAAAAGTCGAGCACGGCGCGGCGCTCTTCAGCCGCAAGTACGGCCAGAGCACCGGCGTGGTGATGTTCGATAAGGTCTTCGTGCCGCATGACGATGTGTTTTATGCGGGCGAGTGGGAGCATTCCGGCCACCTCACCTACAGCTACGCCACGCACCACCGCCACACCTGCATCGGCGCGCGCGCAGGGTTTGGTGACTTGCTAATCGGCGCCGGAGCGCTGATGTGCGAGGCCAATGGCTTCGACCCGGCCAAGGAAACGCATTTGCGCGAGCAGATGGTTGAGCTCATCACCATCACCGAAAGTTTCTATGCCTGCGGCGTGGCGGCCAGCGTGTACGGCAAGCCGGACGAGCACAGCAAAACCTTCATGCCCGACCCGGTTTTCAGCAACATCGGCAAGCTGCTGCTTGCGACCAAGATTTACGACATGCACCGAATCGCGCATTACGTCAGCGGCGGCCTCATCGTCACCCTGCCCGGCCCGGACGAAGACCACAACCCCGAGACCGGCGCCAAACTATCTGAAGTGCTGCGCGCCAACCCTGACGTACCGTACGAGCAGCGCATCGAGACCGCCCGCTTCATCGAAGACCTGACGGCCGGTTATCAGGGCGGCTGGTACAGCGTGATCAGTCTGCACGGCGGCGGCTCGCCGGCGGCCATGAAGCAGGAGATTTATCGCAACTACCCAATTGGCTCGAAGGTGGAACTGGTCGAGCGCATTCTTGAGCGCGGCGTGAATGGCGAGGCTGCGCCGCACGACCCGAACCGCGCCATCACCCGAAACCGCCAGCCCGGCAAATGCTGCGACACCGGCTGCACCACGCCCGGCCAGCCGGTGATGATCGATTTGCCTGCTGTGGAAGCTACCCTACCCTCCAAACGGCTGGTTTAGGCATCAAATAAGCCTGTAGCCCAAGAAATACCTTCGGTTGCAGCTATTGAATTAATAGCATTTTTACCGCTGGTCACTTGTTTATCAGGCT
>JANNZB010000693.1:0-3514 GCA_031410395.1 Novosphingobium sp. | reverse complement strand
TGCGCCATGCTCACTGGCAAACCATGCGGCGGGGCTGCTAGGTTCGTAGTTTGCGAGCAGATTGATTCCGCCCTGCCGCCACAACTGAACGTCTTTTGACCGGTGCCGGGCGACGCAGGTGAAGCCCATTTCTGTGAACGTCGCTTCAAGAAGGCCCTTTTCAGGCGCGCAGAATTCAATGAATTCGAAGCCGTCAAGGCCGATAGGGTTGTCGAATAGATCGGGCATCGTGGGATCGCCATATGGTTTCGTATGAAACTATATGTGATTGTCGCGGCCAAGTCAATGAATTGATGAATGACCTGCCCGGGGTTAGAGCGGCTTGCCCGTGGCTTCGCTCAAAAAGGCCTCCGCCGCGTCTCGCAGTGTCTCAGCTCCTGCATGGCCGGGCAGAATTTCGCGCAAAAGCCTGGTATCCTTCGCCAGCAGCGGCGCACCAATCGCAAATGCTGCCGCTGAGGGCAGGCGGGCGAACAGTTCGAAACCATAGGAGCGCCCGCTTGATGCCTTGATCAGTTCGGCCAGTGCTATGCGTTCAATGCCCAACGCCTCGCCAGCACCAAGCGCAGCCTGCGCCAGCCCCATGTTAGCGGCGAGCAGGGTATTGTTGATTATCTTCGCCCGCTGTCCCGCGCCCGCCGGGCCGAGGTGAACGAGGAGCCCGGCGAAACTCTCAAACACCGGTTTGGCGCAGACAAAAGCCTCAGCCGATCCGCCGCACATTACGGTGAGTGTTTTTGCTGTAGCGCCGGGACCGCCGCCACTAACGGGAGCATCAAGAAACAATACACCCCGCTCCGAACACTGCTTTTCAAGCGCCTCGCAGCTTTCAGGCAGGATGGTTGAATGGATGGCAAGCAGGCTTCCGGGCTTCATTGCCGGGATCAGATCATCGCAAATCGCCGCGACTCCGGCATCATCGACAACGCAGATGCCGACGTGATCGCAGGCCTGCCCAAGCGCGTCTATTGACCCTGCCACCGTTGCGCCCTGCGCTTCAAATGGTGCTAGCGCCTCGGCCCGGCGTGCCCAGACCATCACAGGGAATCCCTCGCCCAGCATACGCTCGGCCATCGGTCCGCCCTGGCTGCCCAGCCCAATGAAACCTGTCTGCATCACCCTTGGATCACCCCGCCGTGATCCCTGCATCGATGGTTATGCAGGCCCCGTGGAAGCCGCGCCCGGCCGGGCTGGCAAGCATTACAATCTGATCGGCAACATCGTCCACCTCCACCGTACCGCGCAGTCCTGAGAAGCGTTTGATCAGATCGAAATCGGCACCTTCTGGTGGGCGAAAGTTGGCGGCAATGTTGGTGATCATGCCGCCGGGCGCGACCGCGTTAATCCGGATCGGCTTGTGGGAATATTCCATTGCCATTGCTTTGGTCATGCCCAGAAGTCCCCACTTGCTCGCGCAATAAGCGGCAGCATAGGCCTCACCGATAAACGCCGCGGTGCTGACTACGTTGACGATTGCGCCATCGCATTCGAGCAGATGCGGGATCGCCGCCTGGCTGAGCAAAAACGGCGCGGTCAGGTTCACCGCCAGAGTGCGCTGATATTGATCGAGCGGCATCTGATGCGAATTGGCCAGCCAGACAAGCCCGGCGACATTGCATAGCGCATCAAGCCGCCCGAATCGCGCTACCGCCGCCGAAACAACGCCGCCACAAGCCGAAGCATCGGAAAGGTCTGCGGGATGAACCAGCACGCCAACCTTGCCACCGATCAGCGACTCGGTTTCCGCAAGACCACCAGCGTTGACGTCAACAATACACAGGTCAGCCCCGGCCTCCGCCAGTTTCAGCGCGGTCGACCGGCCAAGCCCTGATGCCGCGCCGGTGACGAGCGCGACCTTGCCCTGCATATCAAAGTTCATCGCCTCAGCCGTTCCACGGCAGACCGGCATCAAACTTGCGCGTCATTTCATAGACCGCACCTTGCACCAGCGATGCCTTGGGCCAGCCCGCGTGCACCGCGTAGGCGAGAACGAATTCCTGCATTTCGGCCGGTTTGCAATTGCCGCTCGCCATTGCGGCATGGATGTGGCTTTTGATCGGTGTTTCCGTGCCGCTTTCGCAGACACCGACCAGCGTCATCCAGCGGCGCGAGCGTTCATCGAGGCCGCGTCGGCACCACATCTCGCCGAACACGAAATTGCGTATCGCCTCAAGGTAGGGGGTGTCGCCGGGGCCGCCGCGAAAGGTCATGACCTTGACGAATTCCGCCGCGCCTTCTTCGCCGCGCACATGCGGGTCCCAGGCTTCAGCGCGTATCGGCGGCGAAGGCTCTTCCTTGATCTTGAGCGCCTTGACCGCTTTGGTCACGGCCGCATCAACATCACCGCCCGCGCTCCATCCGCCATAGACCGAGATGTGCAGCGCCGCCTCGCGCAGTTCGCTGGCGGACAGCGTTTCTGATTTCAGCGCGCCATAAATATACGTGCCAAGCTGGTCGCCTTGTCCGCTGCACATCGCCGATCCGGCAATCGCAATCAGAAAGCGCGCGCGCTGGTCCAGCCCCGGACGGCTCCACACTTCGGCAAAGACGAAATCCCGCAGGCTTTGCTGATAGGGCGTAGCCGCATCGGCTGCGGAATTTCCCGTCACTTCGGCCTGAATGGTGGCCCCGCGCGCGCTGCGCTCTTTCGGATCGAGCAGGCTCATCAGATATTCCCCCTATAGTTCCAGCTGGGTAGCCTGACAGCGAAGCGCGGGGCAACGGCAATGGCCCCCGCCCGCGCGATCAGTTCAATACTTGTCACCCAGCTTCGAATGATCCCAGGAGATATATCGATAAGGTGTGAGCCGAATGACAACGCGCTTGGTGTAGGAAGCGGTAATCTGTTCTTGCGCGGTTTCGGTGTGGGCGCGCGGATTGGCGCTGCGAATGTACTGCATCGCCTCGCGCATCGGCATGAAATCGCGGATGATTTCGGCGTGGCACTGCGCCATCACCGATTTGATTTCCTGATAGGTGTCGCCCGATTCCACCGAAATTGTCGCGCGCGGATCGCGTTCTACGTTGATCACCTTCTGCGCCTTGGCGAACGAAGTGATGACGATCCGCCCTTCAGGATCGACGCCATAGTACAGAGTTACCATGTGTGGCACGCCGTCCTTGCCAATGGTGCCGAGCACCGCCTTGCACTCGCTGCGCAGATAGGCGAGCGTTTCATCGTCGGTCATGCGGATAAGATCGCGGCGGCTGGGCATCAGGCGCTCCTCCTGCCCCTTTCTAACGCGATGGGGCGAGGTTGCGCAATTGTCTCGTGCTGCAATGCATTGTTCATGCGCCCGCCTCAGCCAGCGCCTCAATCTTCACCAGCACCGCCTCCACCTGCACCTGTGCGCCAACGCTGGCGCTAATCTCTGCCACCACCCCATCAAACGGCGCGGTGAGGCTATGTTCCATCTTCATGGCTTCGAGCGTGAGGAGTTTTTGGCCTTTTGTAACGGACTGGCCCTGGGTGACTTCCACCGCGATGATCTTGCCCGGCATAGGCGAGAGGATG
>JANNZB010000692.1:0-14554 GCA_031410395.1 Novosphingobium sp. | reverse complement strand
GCGGTGGCTGGCGGCGACACCGAGGCAATACTTCGCATCGGCTAGCTCGGCCCCCTTTGCGCTCACGCTCCATTCGCGTGCATAAACCTCAGCCTCGGACGGATCGGCGCTGACCAGATCCTGGCACGCCTGCCCTTTGCCAGAAACTACGGGCGGCGGCAGCTGAAGCGGCGGCGGCGTGGTTTTGCGCCGTGGCACATCGCGCCCCTCAACCTGCGGCACCTTCGATGCGCCCATCGGCCCTGCCTGGGCATAGGGTCCGATCTGCGCGAGCAACAGCGGCAGGAGTGAAAGAAGCAGCGTCATGGTATCCTTGTCGTCAGATCGCGATTCGTCGCTAACCTTCTGCCAGATCGCCGACCACGCGCAACACCAGCGCGATGTCGGCAGGGCGGGAAAGGCGGTGATCACCGTCCTTGATCAAATGCACCTGCACATCAGATGAACGCAATGCCTGCGCCAAATGGATCGCGATCCTCCATGGTACATCGGTGTCGCCCTGGCCTTGCAGCAAGCGCACCGCGCAATCGAGGCCTATCGTGCCGTCCAGCAGGCACATCTGCTGCCCGTCTGCCCAGAATCCCGGGTAGGTTGGCGTCGGCTCAGGACCGTAAGGGTTGGCTTCGAACACCGTCGTTCCAGCCGCCAGTTCGGCCTTCTGCTCAGCGGTAAAACCCCATTCAGTGAAATCCGGTGCGGCGGCGATTCCGACCAGTCCCGCCAAACGTTGGCCCAACGCCAGCCCGACATGCAGCGAGAGCCAACCGCCCATCGATGAGCCGATCAGCACGATCTTTCCCGGGCAGTGAGCATCAATTAACGCCAGCACTTCCTCGCACCAGCGCGAAAGCGTGCCCTCGGCAAATTCCCCTTCGCTCTCGCCGCACCCCGAATAGTCGAGCAGCAAGCAGGTGCGCTGGTTTGAGGCTGCCCAGTCGAAAACAGCCTGCGCCTTGCTGCCCGCCATATCCGACATATAACCTGGCAAAAAAACTAGCGTGGGGCCAGAACCCGGCGTGAAACGGAAAGCAATCCGTCGGCCGTCCGCAAGATCATGCAAGTCTGCCGTCACCAAGTCAGATCACCCAATCGATAATCGGCGATTGCACTGCGGGCTGCCCTTTGGCGCGGCGCTGTTTAGTCATTATATGATTTAGCCGCTTAACCGTGTCGCTGCCCGTAGTAACGCACCAGCCGGGCACCAGCGCATGAACCAAAGCGCAGACTCCGCCGCGGATCATTGTTACACCAAATGCTCCGGCAAATTGTAAATGTTCAAGATAGCTTTCATCGACGGTTTTTGGATGATCGATGAACAGTCTCTTGAACATGGTTCGTCCTCAAAATGCCGTGCGCGGTATGCGGGGCAAATCGCACACTGATCTGCCAACGGCAAGCTACGTGCGACTGGCATTCAATTACGCTGGAAAATCTCCTCGATGGTCAGTCTGAACAGGTCCGCAATTCGGAAGGCTAAGGGCAAGGATGGATCGTACTTGCCGGTCTCAATCGCGTTGACCGATTGGCGCGAAACCTCCAGCCGCAGGGCAAGATCCTGCTGGCTCCATTCGCGCTCGGCGCGCAGCACGCGAAGGCGGTTTTTCATGCGCAGGTTCCGTCGCCCTGAGTAAAACGAATGAAAATCGCCCCCAGACCCAGCCCGACGAACCACACAAAGGTTGCACCAAAGCCGTGCGTGTCATGACTGACAACGTCGTAATTCTGCAGAAATTCCCAGACGGTCATCACCGTGAGACAAAATCCGGTGGCAAAGAGGTTCTGCTTAACGTGCAGCATGCGCAAGTATTCATCGGTTTCTTCGACCAACAGCCGCAGGATTACCCAAACAACGCCGATAATCGGCACCGCAGGAAGCAGCGCCAGCGCATAGGCTGCGATGCCGCTCGGCGGGTTGTGCCGGAACACATATCCGGCAATGAAGATGAAAAGCACATAGATCGACATGAGCGCGGCGAGGCGAAGCAAGTATCGGCGCATCGCCGGTGAAGATTGAGCGTGCATGCAAAGTTCCTTTGTCTTAATGACAAGGGTGCTTTGCCCATGATTAGGCGATTGTGTCAAGTGTCATTTACATTGCGCCGTTTCGCCAGTCATTATTGGCGATGAGGTTGAGGCAATCGAATCTCCCGGCTATGCGCAGCGGCATGTCTGAACTTCTGAAAATCGCCCTGCCTGACGGTTCCGTCCGTGAAATGCCT
Organism: Novosphingobium sp.; assembly: GCA_031410395.1. Lineage (GTDB taxonomy): Bacteria > Pseudomonadota > Alphaproteobacteria > Sphingomonadales > Sphingomonadaceae > Novosphingobium. The sequence goes on along the minus strand of JANNZB010000692.1, from coordinate 12,335 downwards.
CCTGGCTCAACCCCGGCTGATGTCGCCGCCGCGATAGGCCCCGGCCTTGCCAAAGCGGCGATTGCCGCGCGGATTAATGGCGAACTGGTTGATCTGACCCGGCCGTTCACCAGCGATTCTTCGCTTGCCTTGGTCACCAACCGCGATGAGGCCGACGCGCTCGATCTTGCCCGGCATGATTTTGCCCATGTGCTGGCGGAGGCGGTGCAGGCGCTGTTTCCGGGGACACAGATCACCTTTGGGCCTTCGACTGACGATGGCTTCTATTACGATTTCGCGCCAAAAGACCGCGCCTTCACCGAAGAAGACCTGCCGACAATCGAGGCGGAAATGCGCCGCATTATTGCCGCAAACAAGCCGCTTACCCGGCAGGTTATCGCGCGCAATGTTCTGATCGACCAGTGGCGGGCGGCGGGCGAGAGCTTCAAGGCCGAATGGGCGGCGGAATTACCCGAGGGCGAGGAGCTGACGGTCTATCATTCGGGACCGATTGGCGAGGATGGCACCTGGTACGATATGTGCCGGGGTCCGCATCTGCCATCGACCGGCAAGCTCGACGCTGCAGCCTTTAAACTGACACGGGTTTCGGGCGCATACTGGCGCGGCGATCAGGCCAACGCGATGCTCAGCCGCATCTATGGCACCGGCTGGCTCAACAAGAAGCAGCTCGATGCCCACATGATGCGGCTGGAAGAAGCGGCGAAGCGTGATCACCGCAAGCTGGGCGCGGAGATGGACCTGTTCCACCTTCAGTCCGAGGCGCACGGTTCGGTGTTCTGGCATTCCAAGGGCTATAGGATCTGGCGCGAGCTGGAGGCCTATATGCGCCGCGCGATTGATGGCGCGGGCTATAAGGAGGTCAAGACCCCGCAGGTGATGGACGCGCGCCAATGGGAGCAGTCCGGCCACTGGGGCAAGTACCGCGAGAATATGTTCGTCATTCCCGATGAAGTGCCGAACACCGAGGATGACGGCCCGGTAATCAGCGGCGAGGCCGACTGGATGGCGCTCAAACCGATGAACTGCCCGGCGCATGTGCTGATTTTTCGGCAGGGGATCAAAAGCTACCGCGATCTGCCTTTGCGCATTTATGAGAACGGCTGCTGCCACCGCAACGAACCGCACGGCGCGCTGCACGGGCTGATGCGTGTGCGGCAGTTTACCCAGGATGATGCCCACATTTTCTGCCGCGAGGACCAGATCGTTGCCGAGGTTCAGGCGTTCTGTGCGCTGGCCGACCGGGTCTATAAGGAATTCGGATTCACCTATGCGATCAAGCTGGCGCTGCGCCCGGAAAACCGCTTCGGCACTGAAGAAATGTGGGACAAGGCCGAAGCTGAACTGCGTGCAGCGGTGGTTGCCGCGGGGCTCAACACCCCCGAATTTGGATGGGAAGAACTGCCCGGCGAAGGCGCGTTCTATGCGCCCAAGCTCGAATGGCATTTGACTGACGCGATTGGCCGGACCTGGCAGGTCGGCACCATCCAGTCAGACCGTGTGCTGCCTGACCGGCTCGATGCCAGTTACATCGGTGAGGATGGCGACAAGCACCGTCCGGTCATGCTCCACCGCGCCATTTTCGGCTCGTACGAGCGGTTTATCGGCATTCTGATCGAGCATTTCGCTGGCAAACTTCCCGTGTGGCTCGCGCCGGTACAGGCGGTTGTCGCACCGATTGTGTCCGACGTGGACGACTACGCCCGCGAAGTTGCAAGCCATTTGCAAGCGGCTGGCATCCGGGTTGAAAGCGATCTGCGCAATGAGAAGATCAACTACAAGGTGCGCGAACATTCGCTGCAAAAAGTCCCGCACCTGTTCGTCGTCGGCAAGCGTGAAGCCGAAGAGGGAACCGTCGCGATTCGCACGCTTGGCGCAGAGCATCAGAAAGTTATGCCGCTGGCCGATGCCATCGCCATGCTGAAGGCTGAGGCTACACCGCCTGATCTGCGCGGCGTTTGATTGCAGGCCTGACCTGGAGCGCGATTGCGCTAGGAGTTTCGGCGACGCTGATCGCCGGGTTCGTGCGCGGGCTGGCGGGGTTTGGCTTGGCAATCCTGCTGGTGCCGGTGCTCGGGCTGGCGATTCCGCCCGGCGAAGCGGTAGTGGTCGGCAACTGGCTAGGGTTCCTGATCAGCTTCATGCATGTGCGCAAGCAGATTGGCGACACCGAGCGTTCGGCCTGGGTCATCGCCGGAACCGCACTGCTGATGATCCCGCTGGGGGTGCTGGCGCTGGGCGCGGCGAGCGTGCCGGTGGCTCGGTTGCTGATTGCGCTGATCGCGGTTGCGGCGTTCATCGCGGTGATCCTGCCGCCCAAGCCGCACCATGTCCCCGGCCAAGGCGAATCGCTGGCGACCGGAGTGGCATCGGGACTGCTGACGGGATTTGCCGGAATGCCCGGGCCGCCAGTGGTGCCGTTTTATCTCCGCCGCGGGCTTGATCCTGCGACCGCGCGGGCATCGATGATGTCGATCTTTCTGGTGACGCAGGGCGCAGGCGTCGCCGTCGCAGTGATCATGGGCGCGGCGCACTGGCACGAATTGTGGATCGCGCTTGCGCTCTATCCGTTGGTGGTGATTGGCAACTGGCTGGGCTCGCGCGCCTTCGGGCGAATCGATGCCCGGGCGTGGCGGTTGATTGCGGGCACGGTGTTAGGTGCAGCTGCGATTGGCGCGCTGTTCAAATTAATGCAGGCCTAAAAAGGCAGCGGCTTGCCGGCTAGAATCAGCGAAAGGGCGCAGCCGATGACGATCATCGCGCGCGGCATATCCAGCAACGGCAAGCGTTGCGGGGCCGTCATGGTGAGAGCGATGATTCGAGCCATGAATGCAGTAATGCGCCCGCGCAGGTTAGCGAGTGGTTAATACCGATGGCATCTGTTGGCTGGCACAATGGAAACTTCCGCCGCCCGCGAGCACGGCATCGGCGAGAATGCCAACAACCGCACGATCGGGAAACAGCTCGGCGATGGCCGCCACACCATCGGCGTCGTGCGATGTGCCATAGATTGGCACCACCACCAGCTTTGATGTCACGCAGAAATTCATGTAGCTGGCGGGTTCAATCCGGCCGTTCGCTTGCACCAGCCCCGGCGAAGGCACTTCGCGCGCAGTCAGTCCAAAGGCCTCAGCGCGCGCCTTGGCGTCGGCATATATCGAGGCGTTGGGATCGCCCGCGCCGGTGGCCCGCGGCACGGCAATCACACCGGGCGCGACCGTCCGGGCGAGGTTGTCGACATGGCCGTCGGTATGGTCATTGATCAAACCGTCGCCCAGCCAGAGCACCCGGTCAAAGCCGAGGTCACATTCCAGCCGCATCTCGATATCCGCACGCGACAAATGCGGGTTGCGATTGGGGTTCAGCAGGCACTGCGCGGTAGTAACCACGAGGCCGGTCCCGTCGGTATCCAGCGCGCCGCCCTCCAGCACCCAATCCGACACGGTGACCTCTAGCCCTGCGCTTTCAGCCAGCTCCGCGCCGATCGTTTCGTCTCCCGCCATAACATATTTGCCGCCCCAGCCATTGAACCCAAAGCGCTTCGCCCTGCGCTCACCATTTGTCCCCACCACCACCAATGGTCCGGTATCGCGCAGCCAAATATCGCCAAACACGCGCCGCTCCAGTTTGACGCTGCCGCTGACCAGCGCCCGGGCCCGCGCCTCGTTCGCGCCGTCGCGCACAATCAGGCGCACGTCCTGACCGCTATCTGCGACCGTGTTAGCAAATTCGGCAATTTGCTCTTGCGCGCGTGAAAGGAATCCCGGCCATTCTTCGACATCGTGCGGAAAGCCGATCCACAGCCAGTCCTGCGGATGCCATTCCGGCGGCATCCGCAGCAAAGGTTCAGCCATCGGTTATTTTCCCGCCCGACTCTTGTCCCGCACAGAACGGAATTCGTCACCTGCGTTCCAGTTAGGCCAGGTCTTGCTGTCCGCCAATGATCGGCCCAGGTCATAAAGTAGCCGGACATCCTGATTGATACCTGACCAGTCCCATTTCGGGGAATATTCATCGCTCGGCTGGTGGTAGCGATTGTTGACGTAGTCGTCCTTGGCCGCTTGCCCCGCAGCCTTGCCGCCGTTCACCAAATCGATCCCGCGGCCAATGTCGAACATCGGCACGCCTAGTTTGGCCATCGAAAAATGGTCCGATCGGTAATAGCTGCCCTTCTCGGCGCTGTCCTCGGGCGCTTCGACCAAGCCTTGTGCCTTAAGCGTCTTTCGGAACAGTGCGGTCAACTCGCTCTTGTCGCCTCCAGTCATAGAATAATCATGGGCAGGCCCGGTGGGATGAAGCGCATCCATGTTAACCCCGCCAACGGTTTGCTTGAGCGGGAAAACCGGATGCTCGGCATACCAGCGCGAGCCGAGCAGGCCCGACTCTTCCAGCGTCACCGACATAAATACCTGCGTGCGCCGCGCCGCGCCTGCCTGAACGTTGGCCTTGGCAATCGCCGTCAACGCCGCCACCCCGGTGGCATTATCGACCGCGCCGTTGCAGATGTCATCGCCGCGCTTGTCGGGCGTGCAGCGGCCAAGGTGATCCCAGTGGGCTGAGTAAAGCACATATTCGCCCGGGGCTTTCTTGCCTGGCAGAATACCGATGACGTTGTGCGAGGTCGACTTTCGGATCTTGTTATCGAATGAAAGGTTGGTCTTGAGGCCGAGCGGCACGGCTTTGAAGCCCTTGGTCTGCGCAGCCGCTGTCAGCGCGGCCAAATCCTTGCCTGCCGCCGCCAGTATCGCTTCGGCCTTTGGCTTTTGCAGCCAGCCGTTGAATGCGGTCTGGTCTGCGCCATCATTGGCGCTCTGGACGTAGTACTGCGCCTTGGTCCAGCTGGAATTGACGACGTTCCAGCCATAAGCGGCGGGGAAAGTATCATGGACGATCAGTGCGCCAATTGCGCCCTGCCGGGCAGCTTCTTCGAACTTGTAGGTCCAGCGGCCATAATAGGTCATCCGGCGGCCCTTGAAGAGGCCGTCCTGTGTCTCCATCGCATAGTCGGGATCGTTGACCAGAATCACCGCCACTTTGCCGTGCATGTCCACCCCGGCATAGTCATTCCAGCCAAGCTCGGGCGCGGTGATGCCATAGCCCACGAACACCAGATCGGCGTCTTTGACCTCGGTATGCGGCGTAACCCGGTAGCTCGCGCCAACAAAATCCGATCCATAGGCCAAGCTGAGCTGAGCCGCGCCGCCGGTGATCGCCAGCGGGGAATGATTTGATCCGATAATCTCGACTGTCGGCACGTTTTGCAGCCACGATCCACGATTGCCCGGCTGCAGCCCTGCCGATTTGAACTGGGCGATCAGGTAATTGAGCACTTTGGGTTCGGCAACGGTGCTGGGGGCGCGGCCCTCAAGCGCATCATCCGAAAGATGCTGGACGACGCGGGCCATCAAAGCGGAATCGATAGCAGGCGCATGGGGCGGGGCGGCGGGCGCGCTCGCAGCGGCAACTACGGCCAGCGCGGCACAACCGCCACGCAGCAACATTATGGAAACAGAAGAGGTCATGGGCGATCTTTCAGTTTGGATCAGCGCTGCCACAGGGGCTGCCGCTATTGATGCGGGTGATGGCAAATGCCTCTCGCCAGCGCAAGACGTAGCTGGTGATCACCGCTGCTTGATAAGTGGCGCATGAGGGGGCAGGTGAAGGTCATGGCGCAGGAAGTTGACTGGATGGGGGCAATCGCAAGGGCTGGCGCGTGTTCGCCGTTCCTTGCCGGGTTGCTGGGCCGCGAAAAGGACCTTGCCGCGCTATTGGCTGAGGGACGCGGAGAAGAAGCTCTGACCTTTGCTTTCGCCGCCGGAAGTGGCGCAGCAGGGGTGCCGATCGCGCTGCGGCGTGAGCGGCGGGCGCTGGCGCTGGCGCTGGGGATCGGTGATCTGGCGGGGGCATTCTCGCTGACGCGCGTCATGGCGGAACTTTCCGACTTTGCTGACCGGGCGATGGACGCGGCGATAGGCCATGCGATCACCAGCCGGATTCCCGATGTCAAACCCGCCGGGATGATCGCATTGGCGCTAGGCAAGCACGGCGCGGGCGAGCTTAACTATTCGTCGGACATCGATCCGATCCTGCTTTACGATCCGGCTTTGCTGCCTCATCGGACGCGCGATGAACCAGGAGAAGCGGCGCAGCGCTATGCCCGGGACATTGTGCAGACGTTGAGCCACATTGATGCCGAAGGATATGTTTTCCGCGTTGATTTGCGGTTGCGTCCGCAAGCAGAAATCAGCCCGCCCGCGATTCCGCTCGAGGCCGCGCTGACGCATTATGAAAGCTCGGCACTGGCGTGGGAGCGCGCGGCGTTTATCCGCGCCCGCGCCTGCGCCGGTGACATGGCAGCGGGAGAGGCGTTTCTTGCCGCGATCCGGCCGTTCATCTGGCGGCGGTCGATCGATTTCGGGACGATTTCCGAGATCGCACGGCTTACCGCGCAGATCCGCGCAGGACAAGACGGCGCTGAGCGGCCCGGCCCCGGCTTCAATATCAAACGCGGGCGCGGCGGCATACGGGAGGTCGAATTCTACGCCCAGACGCATCAACTGGTGCACGGTGGCCGCAACCCCGCGCTGCGGTTGCGCGGCACTCGCGCCGCGCTCAATTCGCTGGCGGCGGCGGGAATTATCCCGGCGAGCGACGCGCAGATGCTAGGGGAGAGCTACGACCGGCTGCGCGTGATCGAGCATCGGTTGCAGATGGTCTCCGACCAGCAGACGCACAGCCTTCCTGATGATCCTGCCGCGCTCGATCGGGTGGCGGGGCTTGATGGCCTCAAGAACGGCAAGGCGCTGGTTCGCGAAATTGAGGCCATTACTGACGCGGTTGGTGCGAAGTATGATGCGCTGATTGCTATCCAGACCGGTGGTACCGCAACAGCCGCACCCCTGTCCGCAACCCGTGGCAAAGCGCTCACGGGGGAATTAAGAGCGCTCGGATTCGATACCCCTGATGAACTCGCCGCTCGGATTGAAGGCTGGCGTGCGGGCAAGGTCAAAGCCTTGCGCAGCGATGCCGCCATCGCCGCTTTCGATGCGATTCAGCCCGCGCTGCTCGCCGCGCTTGCCCGCGCGCCCGAACCGCGCCGCGCGTTTAACCGCTGGGAGGAAATGCTGTCACGACTCCCCAGCGCAATCGGCCTGTTCTACCTGCTCGAAGCGCGTCCCGCCTTGCTTGATCTGGTGGCAAGAGTGCTTGGCCTCGCACCGCCACTCGCAGATGCGCTGGCACAGCGAGCTGATCTTCTCGATGCGCTGATTGATGCAAGTGCGTTCGATCTGCCCGGTTCAGTCGGCGATCTGGAGGCGGAATTCTCGCGCGGCGAGGTGGACGATGACTACGAACGCCTGCTCGACCGGGTTCGGCGCAAAGTCGGCGAAAAGCGGTTCGCGCTCGGCGTCCAGCTGCTTGATGGCATAACCGACCCGCTGGCACTGGCCTCGGCCTATTCGCGTATTGCAGAGGCTGCATTCACGGTGCTGGTGCGCGCAGCAACTGCGGAATTTGCCAAGGCGCACGGGCTTGTTCCCGGCGGCGAGCTTGTGATTCTCGGGCTCGGGCGGCTGGGCGGCGGCGCTCTGACTCACGCTTCCGACCTCGATCTGGTGTATTGCTTCACTGGTATCCACCAGGCCGAATCGGATGGGCCAAAGCCGCTCGGCGCGACTCTTTATTTTAACCGGCTGGCCCAGCGTGCCAGCGCCGCACTTTCGGTGCCAACCGCGCAGGGTGCGCTTTACGAGATTGATACGCGGCTGCGGCCATCAGGAACAAGCGGGCCATTGGCGGTGAGCCTTGAGAGCTTCGCGCTTTATCAAAGCGAAAAGGCATGGACCTGGGAACACATGGCGCTGTGCCGGGCTCGGGTGGTTTATGGGACGGCCGAGGCGCGCGGCGAATTGAACGGCATCCTGCGCGCTGTGCTCACCTGCCCGCGTGACCCGTTAAAGCTTCGAAGCGATGTCTTGTCGATGCGCGCCGAAATGGCCGAGCACAAGCCACCCAAGGGCCCGCTCGATGCCAAATTGCTGCGCGGCGCCCTAGTCGATCTCGAATTCATCATTCACTTCCTGCAGCTGCGCGATAGCGTCGGGCTTGATTCGTCACTCCCAACGGCGATTGTTGCGCTCGCGGAAGCCGGGCTGGTCCCGCCCGGGTTTGCGCTCGCGCACGATACGATGACCCGCCTGCTGATCGCCGCAAGGCTACTCGCCCCCGATGGGCAAATTCCGCCCATTGGTGTGCGCGCAGCCCTTGCCAGAGCTTGCCAATGTGACGATTGGGAAAGTGTGATGGTTGGTTTTGCCGAATCTCGGGGCGTTGTTGCGGAAACTTGGCAGAAGGTATTTGGCGTGGAGATTGGCGTGGAGAAGGTATGAGCAATTTTCCTGGCGTGGGCGATTTGATCCCCGATGCGGCCCTCGCCACCCCCGATGGCGGCACGGTGAAGCCATCCGATTTCAAGGGACAGAAAGCGGTAATCTTCTTCTACCCCAAGGATGATACCCCCGGTTGCACCGTTGAAAATCAGGATTTCACCGCGCTCACGGCCGATTTTGCTTCCGCAGGCATCGCTTTGCTCGGCGTCAGCAAGGATACGCCTGCGCGCCACCAGAAATTTATCGCTAAATACGGCCTCACCGCCCCCTTGGCCTCTGATGCTGCTGAAGGCGGGCTGTCGGATGCACTCGGCATCTGGACTGAAAAGGTCAACTACGGGCGTACCTATATGGGCATGGTCCGCAGCACCTATCTGGTAGGTGTCGATGGCCGGATCGCGCGTGTTTGGTCGAAGGTAAAGGTCAATGGCCACGCCGCAGAGGTGCTGGAGGCGGCGCAAGCCCTTTGACTGCGAAATGACCACTGTTGCAGCGGCAATCCGCGCCGCGCTGCTTGAAGGCGAACCGATGGCCAAAGCGATGGCCGCACGGGCCGTGGCTCGAGAATGGCAATGCGGAACGCTGACCTTCAGCTTTGACTGCCCGATGCCAGACCGCCCCGCGCGGCCAGACTGGCCTGAACTGCTCACCCCAAACCGGATGCCCCGCCGCGGAAAAGGCGGATCAGAGCGCGGCCGGATCGCGCTGTGGCATGCGCTCGCGCACATCGAATTCGTCGCGATAGACTTGGCGCTCGATATGGCGGGACGCTTCGGGGCGGAAATGGGCGATGGCTTTACTGGCGATTTCCTTGCCGTCGCTGCAGACGAAGCTTCGCACTTTATGATGCTCGCGCGCAAACTGCGCAGCCTTGGCGTGGCCTATGGAGATCTGCCCGCGCACGACGGGCTGTGGGAATCGGCGCATGGCACGCGGCATGATGTCGCTGCGCGGCTGGCGGTGGTGCCGATGGTGCTCGAAGCGCGCGGGCTCGATGTCACGCCAATGATGATCGAGCGGGTGCGCAGCGTCGGCGATAGTCAAGGCGTGCGGCTGCTCGAACGAATCCTTGACGACGAAATTCGCCATGTCCGAATCGGCACAAATCATTTCACCGCACTGGCAAATGCACGCCAAGAAGATCCCGGCGACCTGTGGAGAACACTGGTTTCGCGGTACTTTCGTGGACATATTAAACAGCCATTCAACGACTCAGCGCGCCGCCAAGCCGGTTTGTCGCGAGAAGTCTTCGGTGAGGTTGCAATCGTTAACGCGGCCATCTAGCGACACTGGCAAGACACGGCGGGGGGTTCCGACCGTATCCAAAAACAAAAAGAATGCGCGTTGCATCTGGCTGCGAGCCTCGGTTTGCCGAGACCCGATAAGGCCAGAGTTTAAGGGTATTTCGTGGTCGTATTTTCTCTTCTTACAAAGCTTCGCGCGCTTGCAGGCCTTGCCGCTGCAGCCGCATCACTTGCGGGCGCCAGCCCGGCTTTTGCCAACGCTAGTGCCAATGCAGACATTATTGCTCCGCTGCGCGCCGCCCAGGCCGCACGCCAGCAAAGCAATAACGCATCAGGCGACTCAGAGTTCCGTTCGCTGTTCAATTCATGGCAGTCGCTCGACGGTAGCCGCGCTCTGGTTTCGGTTTCACAACCCAATCGCACTGCAATGGTCCCCGGACTCGTCGCAGTGCCGATGGTGGTTCGCCCCGCATCGGTTTCCATTCCTTCGCGCATGCCGGTTGAAACCGCGGCGCTTACCAGCAGCTTCGGCATGCGCTGGCACCCCGTCACCGGTGGCCGCCATCAGCACAAGGGAGTTGATCTCGGCGCGCCTTGGGGCACTCCAGTTTATGCTTCGGCAGACGGAATCGTTTCCCGCGCCGACTGGTTCTCCAGCTACGGCCTTTATGTGGCCATCGAGCATGGCGGCGATATCGAAACCCGTTATGGCCACATGTCACGCCTCGCCGCTTATGCTGGCCAGAACGTGCACAAGGGCGATCTGATCGGTTACGTTGGCTCGACCGGCCGTTCGACCGGCCCGCACCTGCATTACGAAGTCCGCATCGCGGGCAATGCCGTCAACCCGATCCCCTACCTGCAGGACGGCGCCTTCAAGCCCGCCACGCTGGCCCAGGCTGAAGTGATCGGCGGTCAGGGCAGCGGCGAGGAATAAGTTTCTAGAAAAAGCCGCACCGCACCCGGCATGAGGAGCGGACGGTGAACGGGCACTTCGGGAGAGGGTGCCGAAAAGGGCGACAGGGTAAACCTGCCGCCCTTTTCTTTTGGCCAGTGATGGGGATTGGCAACGGGCTGATGCCAGCCGTATGTGAATCGGAATAAATCTACCCCAGCAACCGAACCATGATTGCCCGCACTTCATCTGCCATATCCACACGTTCGAGTGCCAGTGCCAAGGTCGCCTCAACAAACCCCGTTTTGGATCCGCAATCGAACCGCCGCCCGGCAAAGGTAACCGCGTGGAACGGCTGTGTTCCTATCATCCGCGCCATCGCGTCGGTCAGTTGGATTTCGCCGCCCGCGCCTTTTTGCTGTCCTTCGAGCACGCGCATCACTTCGGGCTGGAGGATATAGCGGCCCGAGATGATCAGGTTTGACGGGGCATCTTCGCGCTTTGGTTTTTCGACCAGACCGAGCACTTCAGTTATGGCGCCGTTCCGCGCCCCGGGCGTGATAACGCCGTAACTCGAAACCTCAGCTTCGGGCACTTCGAGCACCGAGATCACATTGCCGCCAAGTTCATTATAGGCATCAACCATCTGCTTCATGCAACCTGGTTCGCCGATCATTAGCTCATCGGGCAGGAAAATCGCGAACGGTTCATCGCCCACAATGGCCCGCGCGCACCAGATCGCGTGGCCAAGTCCGAGTGGGACTTGCTGGCGCACCGCAACCAGATTACCCGGCTGGATGCGCGTGGGCTCAAGCACCTCCAGCGCTTTGTGCCGGTCCTTCATCGTCGCTTCGAGCTCGTAGGCGACATCGAAATGCTCGACAATGGCGGTCTTGCCGCGTCCGGTAACGAAGATCAGTTGCTCGATCCCGGCTTCGCGCGCCTCGTCCACTGCATACTGGATCAGCGGACGGTCAATAATCGGCAGCATTTCCTTCGGGATAGCCTTGGTTGCGGGAAGGAAGCGCGTGCCGAGCCCAGCGACGGGGAAAACGGCTTTTCGGATCGGTTTGCCTGTGGTCATGGCTCTCGGAATTGCAGCAGGGGTGGAATAGGTCAAGCCTGTGGCTTGCCGCGCGTTTAATTCCAGTTAAACGGCAGATATGGACAAAATCATCATCCAGGGCGGCAAGCGCCTTTCGGGCACGCTGACGATCTCGGGCGCCAAGAATTCCGCGCTGACTTTGCTGCCTTGCGCGCTGCTCACCGATGAGCCGCTGACGCTGCGCAACCTGCCACGACTGGCGGACATTGATACCTTTCAGCACCTGATGAATCAGTTCGGCATTTCGACCACGATTGCCGGTAGCCGCCCCGAAGACTTCGGCCGGGTGATGACGCTCGAAGCGGCGCGGATCACCTCGTCGGTCGCGCCTTATGAACTGGTGCGCAAGATGCGCGCTTCGATCCTCGTGCTCGGGCCGATGCTGGCGCGAATGGGCGAGGCGACGGTGTCGCTCCCCGGCGGCTGCGCCATCGGCAACCGGCCTATCGACCTGCACCTGAAAGTGCTTGAGGCGCTGGGGGCCGATATTGAACTCGCGGCGGGATATGTCCGCGCGATTGCCCCCGATGGCGGCCTTCCCGGTGGGCGCTATTCGTTCCCGGTGGTCTCAGTCGGCGCGACCGAAAACGCTTTGATGGCCGCAGTGCTGTGCACCGGCAAATCGACACTCCACAACGCCGCACGCGAGCCGGTGATTGTCGACCTGTGCAAATTGCTGGTGGCGATGGGCGCGCAGATTGAGG